>JAIOSN010000355.1 GCA_021107605.1 Anaerolineae bacterium
CGAAATCCTAAAATCTTAGTGGCGCTTCCTTAGCAAAAAATCCAGCTTCTGCTCCAGACGCGGCAAGGTTTGCTTTTCTAGCGTGGTCAAACGGCGGTTCAGTTCCAACACCATCGCCTGCGTATCATGGGTCAATTGAGTAGAATGATCGGCCAATGAAGCAGCCTCCTCGGCGCTGCCGAAGACCTCTTCGATCACCCGCTGCAAGGCTACCAAATTACCGAATAGTCCTTCCAATTCCCGGGTGATTTTATTCTCGGTGGTGAATAACCCCGCCTCCAGCGCGACCGTGGCATTACGAAACCGCTCCAAGAACTCCTGGCTCTCATTATCCATAAACAACCGGAGCAGACGCGCCGGCGTCAATGCATTGGTGCGCGCGTTGCCGCGAATTTTATATGTCCCGCCAGCCGTACAATAAGGGGGATCATTACCCGTCGGAATTTCGATGCGGAAGAAGGGTAGCTGCGCCGCATTCTCCACAACGATCTCCAGTTCTACCGAGGGGATACAACTTTCCGCCCGGTTGATGATGGAGAGCTTCTCCACATCTCCCACCGGACAACCGATAATTTCCCCTCGCTGGTGGCCCTCCTCGGTCTGGTACTCACGCACCCCGATCAACATCGTACCCCCATGAGTGGAATTAGCAAAGGCCACCAAGTGATCGCTCTGTAACCCACTCAAGGATTCCTTAAATTCCACCTCTTGGTTCTCCCCACCAGCCAACATAGCGCTAACGCGCGACGATAATTCATCGTATTTAGTGTCCATACTCATATACTCCTGGCAGCTACGCTAAGACCTCCGAGATCTGGGCGGTGGCTTAACTTAATGATATTGGGTAGAGATGTGTTCCCTCCACCAAATGTTATGTCCATCCTGGCAATCTGTCAAGGCACAGGAGGCTAATCGCTAACCGCTAACCGCTGACGGCTAATCGCTAACCCGCTAACCCGCTCTTTTCCTCCTAAAAAATCTTGCTTCTGCGTTCAAACGTGGTATCGTGGCGAGCGGATAACCAATCTCATCACAAGGAGCACTGACAAATTATGACCTTAACAACAGCTAACCAAATTTCGGCAACTAAAGAACGCGCCGCCGCCATGACGCAAGCCGGCATTGTGGTGGTGGCCGCGTACATCGCCGCACAGATACTTTCTGATATTGGCAGTTTGAAGATCGCCGTGCTGGCCGGCTTCAGCGTCGACGGCGGAACCTTCATTTATCCGCTCACCTTCACTTTGCGCGATATGATCCACAAGCTGCTGGGACGTCAAGCCGCCCGCACTGTGATCTTCACCGCCGGCGCCATCAATATCCTGATGGCCCTCTTCTTCGCCTTCCTCAGCAAATTACCCCCCGACCCCACCTGGCCCTGGCAAGAAGCTTTTGTCAACGTGCTTAACCCGGTCTGGCGCATTGTAGCGGCCAGCATCGTCGCCGAGTTGGTGAGTGAGCTCTTGGATACAGAAGTCTATCAGGCCTGGGTCACACACATCACCCCGCACTACCAGTGGGCGCGCGTGCTAACCAGCAACAGCGTCAGCATCCCCGTCGATAGCCTGATATTCTGCTGGGGCGCGTTTGGCGGCATGCTGCCCGTGAATATCGTCTGGTCAATCTTCTGGTCTAATATCTTGCTCAAAGGATTGACCACCCTGATCAGCCTCCCCGGAATCTACCTGGTACGCGAAAAAGAAGACTCACAGCTACCCCCACGGAGGAATCACTTATGACCAACAGCAAATCACCACTAATAATTGACGAGACAACCGCGACTCAATATGCCAGCCAATCTCTGGTAGAACAATTTTTATCCCAGAGCGGTGGAATGGAACCGGTAGAAGCACCCGCTGAAGAGTGGTGCGGGGAATTGCCGGCGGGACACAAATCCGGCTTCGTCGCGCTGATCGGACGACCCAACGTCGGCAAGTCCACGCTGCTCAACGCGCTCATCGGGGAGAAGGTAGCCATCGTCTCCCGCAAACCGCAGACGACACGCACGCGGCTCTCCGGCATCCTCACGGCTCCCACGCATCAACTTATCTTCATCGATACCCCCGGCATCCACAAAAAGATGCACTCACAACTCAACCGCAAGATGGTCGCGCAAGCCATCGCCAGCATCCCCGACGCCGATGTACTCTATTTCGTGGTAGATGTTTCCACCCCCCCGCACTCAGAAGATAAATATATCGCCCAGCTGCTCCAGGAGAAAGCGCAAGCACGTCCCGTAATTTTTGTACTCAATAAGATGGATCAGCTCAGTATGGCCGCAGCCAAAGAGCGCATCAATAGTTACTGGGCGCTGCTCCCTGACTACACTGATTCCATCCCCACCAGCGCGCTGCATGGCGCCAACATGGATGTTTTGCTGGCCCATACATTGGAGCGGATGCCGGAAGGCCCACGCTACTATCCCCATACCACCATCACCGATCAGACCACTTTCCAGATCATCAGCGAGTTGGTGCGGGAAGCTATCCTCAAGAGAACCTATCAAGAAGTACCGCACGCCGCCGCCGTGCTGGTGGAGGAGCTAGAGGAACGGGAAAATAACCTCCCCTACATCTCCGCGCGCGTCTGGGTAGAGCGTGACTCGCAGAAAGGCATCCTCATCGGCAAAGGCGGCCAGACGCTCAAACAGATCGGCTCCGCCGCCCGCCAAGAAGTAGAACGGTTTGTCGGCGGCAAAGTGTACCTAGACCTCTGGGTCAAAGTACAATCAGAATGGCGAGACCACGAGGGGAGATTGCACGAGCTGGGGTACGAGTAAACGTATCCTCCATAATCCGGGAAAGTTTAGGCAGAGCTGTTCAATGCTACACTGCCAGACTAGCAGTCCCCTAGAGTAAACTTTTGGGGATTTTTCCCAGTTGCGCACGGGGGCCAATAACATCGCGCTGCCGGGCGCTCTTGCTTTTCACCGTGGAGGTGATAAGCAACTGGTCACGCTCCCCAGGCACGACCGGCCCCTCCACTCACCGGGGGTGGGACAGCCTGCCTTGAGCGGAGCCGAAGGGCTTTGTCAGCGCGGATACGTTGGTGCCCAGTCCAGGGGATCCGCAGAGCCTGAACCGGTACAGTTATGTGCGGAATAATCCGGTCAAGTACACGGATCCGACGGGGCACATGCCCTGGCCCCTTATCGCCATATTCCTAGCTGGGGTTGCATTGAACATCAATGCTAGCAATCCCTTGCCGCCTGACCAGTCACCCTCAACCGAACAGGGCGTTGTTGGTACAATATTGATGTTGGGACCTCTCGCCGGGTATATTCCAGGCCTAGTAACAAAAACTGGGACGGCGCTTTGCATTGATGGCGACTGTACAAATGAAGTTGAAAGCATTGGGAACGTATTGTGCCGCGATGGAAATTGCATCAATGAAGCAGAATCACTCACTAATTCTATCTGTACCAATGGACAGTGTACTGATACAGCAGGATCGATTATTGAGAATAATAGTGTAAGAGATGCTGCTTTAGGAATTAATGACAACGGACAGATTTTTGGTTTTGCTCGTCAGACAAATGCATATTGGTATGGTGAGTGGCAAGAAGTCGGTCTTACTGACGGATATGCGAGTAGTTTTGATTTTGGGTCATCATTTGAACAAGCCATGAATAGAGCTGGCGGAATCCATTTCAGCTTGGATGGAATCATAGGAAATCCCATTGAGTTCGCTGAACTTGGGGGCACGGGAAATTGGGGATCGGTTCCCTGGTCAGCAAGAGAACTGTATTTAATCTGGCAAAACTCAGAATGGTTGGCAAAGACAATTTTCTATCAAAATGGCCAGACAGTACCTTCACCTTTTGGTCAATAAATTTATAAGGAGAAACAATCTGTGTTAGAGTCACAAAAGAAGGGCATTAGGATTCTTGAAAGTCTCCATAACAGTAAGTTTCAGTATAGGATTGAAAGCTATGGAACGGGCCTATCCGAGCTGACCATTTTAGCTTATAAATCTGGATATGACGCACGATGCTATAGAATTACTTTCCAAACCACACTATATATTCAAGCTTCAACTAATTGGAATAAAGCTGATTTCCAATTAGCATCTCCTGCAAGATTTGATAAATTTGCAATTGCTTTAGGTCTTAGCGCGCTGCAAAAAGAGCAGCTATTATTGTTCATAGCTACTCCTTCTGACAGACCCGAAATTTTGGTTCTCTGTCATACTGTGTTTGTTAGCCAAGAGATTCCGTTGCCATAACACTTCAAATCACTCCAGGGCTTTCGTAGTAGGTCGAAAGTCAAGGTGAACCACGGTACGGCGCGGTGATAGTCACGGACAGCGACCACTCCGGGAACGCCAGGGAGGCGACTTTCCACGTTTTCCGGGATGCCGTGCCGCCGGACGTGTGGGTGAGCGCGCCCGCGCAGGTGACGACGAATACCATCATACCTCTCACCTGGGGCGGGCAGGATAGCGCTTCTGGGCTGGCGAGGTACGACGTGGACTTGCAAGTGGACGCTGGCGTCTGGCAGCGGGTGTTGATGCACACGCAAGCGACAGCCCACACCTTCACGGACCTGCCGGGGGAGCGCTACACCTTCCGCGTGACGGCCAC
>JAIOSN010000099.1 GCA_021107605.1 Anaerolineae bacterium
GCGATTCGACCTGCCAGACGGCAACCGCGCTGCCCGGATCAATAGACAATTCCGCCGCCAACTCTTGGAAACGGCCTCCCTACCGGTTGCAGGTCAGGGCGTTTTTACGTTGCAAGCTATAGAGCGCGGCCGTTATCGTGATTTTATCTTCCTCAGCCGGGGCCAGAGCTGGATCGGGCGCTGCTGGCGCCACCAGCGAGAAGTAATTGGCCGCTGCGTAACCCTCACGCCCATCTGGGAGACGGACATGGAGCCACTCCCCTGGTCGTCCTACCTTAGCGCGCACCTCCGCCTCCGTCGCCAGCGCCACCAGCTCTTCTTCGTGCAACACCTGAGTGATACGGGTGGCACTCAACGAGGGGGCTTGCCGGATATTCAAGCAACCGGCAGCAGGGTTATGAACCCAGACCGGGCAACTATCTGCCAGCGCAACGTCAGAGGAGAGCAATTGCAGATACCAGGCCGCCAGATAAACCTCTCGCCCATCTAGGAGCCGCACCCGCAACCATTCACCATGCTGACCGACCTTAGCCCGCACAGTCGCCGCCGTCTCCAACGTCTCAACGATGGCGCCATCCGGTAACTGCGTTACCAGCTCTCCGTAGGGTCGTTGCCGGGCATTCAAATATCCTTCTGGACTGACTACTCTGAGTTTCAAGGGTGTCATCTTAGGCTCCTTGCTTAAAAGTTGCAAGTCAAAAGTTGAAAGTTGAAATCTAAAGTTGAGTCTACTGAAAAACCAAGAATTTCACCGCAAAGGCACTAAGACGCAAAGATTTAATATCTTCACCCTAGAACTAATTTTTTTCTTAGCGTCTTGGCGTCTTAGCGGCGAATTAGCTTTCTTCAAAGGACAACATCCAACTGCTCTTCTAAATGGCGCATCAGCGAGCGCGCGGAGAAGAAACCCACGGCGAAAAATATCAACACTGCTACGGCAATGATCAACGGAGCCACAAAGGGAAACGTTACGCCTGTCAACCCTACCAACGAGAAAAAGATAAGTACCCAAATTAGCCAGACGACCGACATCACCATGCCCCGACCCCACTTTTCCCAGATAAGCCAACCCGAACCCCACATTAGAAATTCCGCGAAGACAGAAATCCCCGCCCGGGGGTTGGTTTGCGCCCACCGTAACACTTTGCCAATTCCCTTCTTCAGTTTCCAGAGTTGGTAGAGGGCATAGGCCAGCGCGGCCACAGCCAAGATAAAGACCAGCACTCCCAACGCCACTAACAACCAGGGATTGACCTTCGAGAGGAGATAAACGAGCAGCATCAACACCACGGAGGAGCTATTTTCAAAGGTGGCATTGGCCGGAGCAGCCAGATAGCCAGTGGTTCCAGAAGCCGTACCAACCAACGGCTTGGTCGCAAACTTGATGCCACTCACCGAGGAAGCGAATAACGCGCTACTACCGGCCAGCAACCAACCGTTACGCGCCAGATTGCCTTCCAGATCGAAGAGCTGCAAGGTCTCTAACAAGTGTCGTAATTCCGGGTGCATACCGGTGAGCACGCCGACCGAAGCCAGAGCGATGAACGCGGCTGAGACCGGCACTAAGAAGCCGCTGAGGAAATTTATGAAGGTATTGACGGCATTCATCACGCCAGGAGCCAGAGTCGCCAGATAAGCCGGCGCAACAGTCAAAATCCAAAACAGCGCCACAATTGATATGAACCACCAGGATTCCATAAACTGCATCTTGGGCGTCAGTGTGACCCAGCCTATTTTGGAGATGATGGCAAAAATTAGCAAACAGAGATATTGATTAGCGGCGCCTACCAATCCACCGGCCGAGATTGCTGATAGTACCAGTTCCATGTTAGCCTCCGTTGTTTATCTAAAGTGCTCAGTGATTAAGTGTCTGGCGACTGCCCTTGCCAGACGGGCCCAGGGCCGTGGGAAGTCGCGGCTACTTTACAAAGTCCCCCTGCGTGGACAGGGGCTAGCGGTCATTCGCTTGCTCGCCTTCTCGCCTTTTCGCCCACTCGCTTTCTCGCCTTTTCGCTCTCTCACTTGCCTGGCGAATGAATTAGCGGCTACCCTTGCAAAGTCCACCGGCGTGGACTAGTCGCCGTAGGGCGACTTCGCATCCGTAGGCGCGGTTTTAACCGCCAGCCACGGCTAGATTGCGGCCTCACGCACACCTGGCGACTACCCGACTAATGACTACCTGACCGAACTCAGGCGGGATAGACCTCCGAGGTCTTGGTACAAGAGGTCTTATGCGAACTTCAGATAACATACGTGGGGATCTCTCCACGCAACAACGCCAACAATCGCTGATGTTCACAGAAGGGCAGACAACACGCCGCGCGTTCTAACCTCCCTCGCCGGATGTAAGCCAGCGTCTCCTCTTCAAGCGAGGAGACGCGCACAGAGAGCTCCTCCAAATCCACGCGGCTCTCAGTGGTAGTCATGGTAGAAACCCAGACCGCGCCTTCCCGGCGTTCCAGATCGGCCATCACCTCAAAGAGCACTCCCAGTATCTCAAAACGTCCAAAATGTGAACGGTAAGTCTCGCCTTCTCGCCAAGCAACAGGGAGCAGCGCAAATTCTGCAAATAGCTCCTGGAAACGATAGGCTGCCGCCTCCGGCATCTCTAAATCCACATCGTTGACCGGCACGGAAGGGACGCCCTGTAACACCACCGCCATCCCGCCCACAACCTTGTAGGCAACCTCCTCGGCGTCCAGCCGCCGGAGTACATGCAGTAACGCTCGCCGGTACGCTTCCTTCCCCTGTGTTATTTTCACTTCCTGCTCTTCCGCCCCGCAATGTTCTTTTTCAGCAGCGAGTTCCATGTTCGCCTCCGTTATTTATCTAAAATGTTCAGGGATTGAGAACGGCCTCACGCACGTCTGGCGACTACCCTGCCCCAACGGCCATTGCCAGGGGAAGTCGCAGCTACGCCGACTGAAGTCGGCTACCAGCGGCTAAATCCGGCTGTCCACCTGCGTGGACAGGTGCTAGCAGTTTTTCGCCCACTCGCTTGCTCGCCTTCTCACTTTTTCGCTTTCTCGCCTTCTCGCTTGCTCGCTCACTCACTCCAACGCTCGTAGCGGACCAACTCGGCCAATGTTTTACGCGGTGGATGGGGTCGTTCTGCAGCAGGATAGCCCAGCGGCGTGAAGACGATCGGTTCAACATCCGCCGGCAAACCGAGCACCTCGCGCGCGGCGTCCGGATCGAAGGCCGCAATCCAGCAAGTGCCCAATCCCTGCTCCGTCGCGGCCAAGATCAGATGATCCATGGCAATAGCCGCGTCCACATCCAAGTAGCATTTGCCATCCGAGCGACGCCGCTCCCACCCCTCACCGGTCAAGCCGCAGACGGCGATCACCAACGGCGGCTGGACAAACCAATCCCGTCCATAGATCCGCTTCAATTCCTCCTCCCGTCCCGCTGTATGAATCACCAATAAGCGGAACGGCTGAGAGTTGTGCGCGGAAGGAGCCATCCGCACCGTCTCCAAAATTGCTTGTAGTTTCTCCTCTGGTACTGGATCGGGCTTGTACGCCCGCACACTATGTCGCTGCATAACTAAATCGTGAAATTTCATCGCAATCTCCTAGGTAAGTCAAAAGTCTATGGTCAAAAGTTGAAAGTCTAATGGCTAACGGCTAATGGCTAACGCTTAAGGCATATACCACCACTCATTTCGGGAACGCGGATCCCTCAGAGTGCCCGTATCCCGAATAGCTACTCGGAACTCACCACCACTGGCCCGCCCCAGGGCTTGATGACCATACAATGCTGGTAGATATTCCCGGCCCGCAGCTTCGACCTGTTCATAGAGAGCCAACAAGGATGGCTCCACGCAAATACCATCCAGATGTACCACGTACCCTCCTCCGATAAGATTTCCATCACCATCAAACCGCGCCAGACCATCCTCCCGGCCGTACTTGAGCGTAATACTCTGCCGACTGGCGTATAGAACCATGGCTATATATCCACGGGAATCAATCACGGCATTGCGATCTGGCGCGTGAATGATCTGGGTAGGAGTGGTCGCCAATCCCAAGAAAGAAACAGGATAAATAGAGGCCCGCACCCCGCCATTTTTATAGAGCATGTAAACTTCAGTGATCGTTGGAATATGCGGCTCCGAGAAAAGAGAGACAAGTCGAGGAGTCCCCTCATTAACCCCGTAAGTTATTAATCCCCTAGTTTGCACCACGGGATGATATTCAAATAAATTGATGTTAAATCTTAAGTCGTGGGCAGCATCTGGGTCAGGGAATTGAGAATGACCTACATCCACGGAAATGGCCGTATACTCTACGCCAGGAATAGGCTCACAATCCACCTGGGGCTTAACGATCAACGGCAGATAGACGCGCAGGGCATCCACTAAGGCTATCTCATGAGTAGCGGTCACGATCACGCCACAGGGGTTTAAGGCGGTGACGGTAACACATTTCGTGCCGGTCAACGTCCAGGTGAAAGTCGCGGTATCCACCAAGTCGCTAATCACATGCGTAACTGACGGCTCTCCCGTAGCCCCCCAGGTGTAGGTAATGGGCAACGTCGCCGTCAGCGGAGCGACAGTCGCGGTGAATACCTGCCCGGTGTTCGTCACACCCACCGCCGGCCCAGCGAGCGTCACCCCGGTCAAGGAGCAACAAGGAGCCGCCGTAATGGTCACTCGATGAGTCGCACTGAGCGGTGGGCCGCCATTGGTCGCCGTCACGGTGAGCTGTTGCGTGCCGGCCACGGGCCAGGTGAAAACCAGTGTATGGCGCAGAGCCGTAACCACCTCCGTTCGAGAAATCTGCCCGGTCGCCTGCCAACTGTAGGTGATAGGCAACGTCGCCGTCACCGGCCCCGCCTGCGCCGTGAAGGTGTACGGAGACCCGGCAACTCCAGTCGCCGGCCCATCCAAAGCCAGCGTGGTCAACGAGAGAAAAGGGGTAGCCGTGATAGTCAGAGTATGCGTAGCGGAGACCAATACCCCGCCCGCATTATTAGCCGTGACGGTTAACGTTTTGGTCCCTGTCGTCTCCCAGGTAAAGGAGAGCACATCAGCACTCGCGCTAATCACGTGGCTCGTGGAAACCTGCCCGGTCGCCTGCCAATGGTAGGTGATGGGCAACGTCGCCGTCAGCGGAGCGATGGTCGCCGTAAAGACGACCGGCTGTTGGCCAAGGTGAGATTGCTGAGTACCGGTAATCTCTACCGTCGTGAGAACCCCGTTCCCGGCTACTTGTACCGGCACATCAGCGCGTACAGGAAGCACGGTAGCCCCCCCTGATAACGAGACCCACCATACGGCTCCCAGCAACACGACACCCAGTAAAACACTAGACGTAGCGCTATAACGCTTCATCATCTTATCCTCCTAAACTCAGATTGGGAGAGCGCGGTCAGCAACCACAGCACCCATTCACTACCGCCGCTGAAAAACAGCGCGACCCAGAGATATTAGCCCCAGCAAGATCAAGAGCACCGGCCAATAATCCCCCAGAAAGAGCTCTCCCAAGAAGGAACCGAAGAGCAGAAAGAGCACGGCACTGACGGCGATAGTCTCCAAGCCATCGCACACTTCCCGCCAGCCCTTTTCACGGGGGACTAAGAGCGCTGCGAGTATCACTCCGACTCCCACAAAACCGGGAATCAAAGCCCAGACGTAAGACCAGCTACTCCAATTACCGGTGACATTCTGCCAAGCCAGTATTCCTCCGATCCCGCCAACGATGCAAGCCGGCACCGCCAGACCTGGTTCCCCGGTCAGGAAGCCAATAACCATCAATATACCGGCTGCGCCAAAGATGTAGACCGGCCAATCCAAATAGCGAACTAAGTTGGTCAACCCTGGAAATAGTTTCAGGGACAGCCAGCCAACTCCTACTACGATCAAGAGTAACCCCATGGTGAAATTTGAGTGGTTTTTAACCTTCATAGCGCTCCTTTAGCAAAGATAATCAGCTCCTCCAACATCCGTTTGGGCACATGATGCGTACCCGCCTTATCCCGCCAATACTTAATATCACCCGACTCCGGCGCCGCTTCGATCACGACATTTTCGGCCGGTTTGCCCAGTGCCAACACCAGCAAAATCTCATAACGTCTGGGGAGTTCCAAGGCATCTCGCAGTGCTTCCCGTTCCACGGCCCCGAGGATGCAACCACCCCACCCGCGCTCAGTCGCTCCCAACATGATGCTCTGAGCAGCGATGCCATGGTCCACCCCGCAGGATTCGCTGATCTCACTATCCCCCAAAATGACGATGTAGGCGGTCGGGCGCTCGCCACTGGCCGGCCCATCCCAGTCCGGGAGATAACCGGCCCAATGCAGGCAAGGGAATATACGCTCATTTTGCGCGGCGGTAGCCGAGAGAACGAATTTCAGCGGTTGGCGATTCGCACCAGACGCCGAAAGGCGCGCCAACTCCACCAGCTCGCGCAGCGACTCCTCCTCAATCACAACTCGCTGGTCAAATCTACGGTAACTTCTATTTCTCCTGATCAGATCTTTTAGCATCCTCCCTCCTTGAAAGTACAGATCCACAATAAATAAGTCTACTTACAAAACCAAGTATTTCACCACTAAGACGTAATTAGCGTCTTGGCGGCCCAGCAACCATTAGTTTACGCCAAAGCAGAATTCTAGCAAGGGCTGTATCGCATTAGACCTCCGAGTTCTTGGTACAGATTTGGTCTGTCAAAACACTTACCCAGACCGGAATTTCACCACCGCGAAGTGGATTCGTAGAACTCGGAGGTCTGAAATAGGCCGGCCTGAGTAGTTTGACAATGTCACATTAGACCTCTGAGGTCTACAAACGGGCTCTCAATCTGTCAAACCGCAGTTCTCCAGAGTTTTTTGGCAGATAGGACTGTTCCCCAAAGACCTCGGAGGTCTAGTGCTCTCGAATATGACATTGTCAAAGTAGTAACGAAAATGAGTATCATTGGAACAAGCCCAAAAGCCACTTGTCAACAAATAGAAATCATGGTAATCTTTGTCTAGTATTTTTTTACCCAATTATTACACTCAACACCAAGGGGGATTGTTATGATCACCATCTTAAATATCTTGGACAAGCGCAAGGGAACCATTAGCTTTATCGGAGGCATACTTGTAGGGATAATTATCGGACTGGTATTTCTCGGTTGGTGGATCTGGCCGGTACAGTGGGAAAATGCCTCACCTGGCCATCTCCGCTCGGATTTCCAACTATACTACTTTCAAGCCGTCGCGGATGAATATGCCAGCACTCACAACATGGATGCGGCGCGGGAGAAACTAGGGCTTACCCTGGAAGGAAGAAATAGCAATCCCTGGCTAAGTGATCCCGCTACCCTGGAGAAAACACTCAATACAGTATTGTCAACTACAGGTGTGACGGCAGGTACCGCCATGGATCTCTTCGCCAGAGATCTGGCAACGCGAGAGGAGATCACGCTCAACCCGGAACAAACCGCGGCCGAGGAGACTGACCCTGATCCTGGCAGATCGTCATTTATAACCGTTGTGGGGTTGCTCTTCGTAGTCATCATCTTGGCTGGAAGCGGCTATTTCCTCATTACACGCCTGCGCGGTGACAAACCAGCAAAGAAAGCTACAACCGGCCTCGCCGGAGCCTTTGGGCAGATAACGGAAGAGGAACCAAGCATAATGGAAGGAGAGATAGAGTCACCGCTCTCTTCATTTAGCGCCACTTACAAATTAGGCGACGATTTCTTTGATCCGTCATTCAGCATTGAGGTGAGCGAAGGCAAGGACTTCTTAGGAGAATGTGGTATCGGTATTTCGGAGAGCATCGGGGCTGGCGGCCCCAAAAAAGTCACGGCCTTGGAAGTTTGGTTGTTTGATAAGAGCGATATCCGGACCGTAACCACCGTGCTGGCCAGCGATTACGCCTACCATGATGATAATATGAACACCAAATTAGCCGCTAAAGGAAATGTGGTACACGTTGAATCAGGTATGAAAATTGTGCTAGAAACCACAGCGCTACGTGTACATATACACGTCAAAGATCTCACGTATGCTGAAGGTGATTTGCCAGACGGGAGTTTCTTCCAACAGGTGAGTGTCGAGTTGCGCGCCTGGGCCAAGAGCGAAGAGACGGTCGTCGTCTAACTTACTATTCCGGAAAGATCCCCTCAACAGGTGCAAGGTACTGTCAGAGAAAACCTCTTTTGCGCAAAAGAACCAGAGGAGGTTTTCAAAGCAATACCTTACACCTGTTCTCTATGGCTCTCCGCCCACTATCTCTGCCCCCGGCGGCGGGGTGAAGCCGGGGCCATAACGGTAACGAGCCACCCAGGGAACAAAGTGGCTCTGAAAACGGTCCTCGTGCCAGATATTACCTCCAGCATCCCTTACAACTCGTTCCAGCACGGCGCGCAAACCAGCATGTGAGTTCTCCAATTTCTCCACGGTTCCAACGGGCAACTCTGGATCGTATTCGTAAACTGGCGGGCCAGGAGGTTCCGGCTCACCCCAAGTCGGCCCGATTTGCTCCACCTCGCGGCCATCAGCTTGACCATAGAAGAGGAACTGGAGACGCGCAGTAGCCGGCTGCACCGCCGTCTCAATCAACAACGGCGTGGGGTAATCGTTGACGAAACGAAAATCCAACAATGGGGAATAAATAGTCGCATCGAAACCGGGGCCGTACCCGCCTAACTCATAATATCCTACCCGATAAGCGTGCGGCCACCGCTCAACGATCTCACAACCACTGTAGAACGCCACTCTAAAGGCCGTCGTCGCCACCTGGCAGATACCACCTCCCACGCCGAGTAGCGTCCGATCACCCACAATCACATACGATTCATCGTACCCCTCTTCCAATGTCACCTCGCCCAAAAACTCATTGAAAGAGAAGGTTTCGCCTGGCCCAATGATGATGCCATCAAATTGCGAAGCCCCCAACCGGATATTATGATCCCGCGCGGAAGATGAACCACCAAAATAGGATTCCCCAACCGCCACCAACTCCATAATACTCAGCTCCTCCGCCGTAGCCGTAGCTGGATACGCTGGTGCGGTCTCCCGCAAGACCAATGAAACCTGATGCTGCCCGGCCCGCAACTGCTCATTGATACGCGCTACCGTAGCCGGCAGATCCAACTCCCGCCCAATTTGGCTCGCCTGCACCGGCGTCAACTGCCGCGTGGTTTCATCAAAATGGAAGCGCGCATTCAGCGGCTCCTGATGCAGCGCCTTCGCCAGCGGGAGTAGAAACTCTTGCAACGCGACCTCATCCAAGCCTATCTCGATCTGCCCCGCGTCAACGTAGATTGTCAGCATCTGTGCTAAACTATCAACGGATAAAGTCCATGGGCCAGGGTCGCCCTCGTGCGGATTGCGTAAGAGCAATTTTAACGACTCGGTTAAGATCCTTTGCGCGACATCCAAAGCCTGAGTTGCCTCGGCGTCATCTGTCTGCGGCGGGAGTTCCTCGACCAACAGCGCTATCTCCCGCGACCCAGGAAGCCGCAAGAGCGGTTCCAGTTGAGTCAACGCCGCCTCGACATTCAGACGCCGGCCCGTGCAAGCAGCGGTCAACACCAGCTCCCCGTTCTCAAACCGGAGATCTGCATCCTGGGGGACCGACTCAATCTGCGCAGCCAGAGCATGAAGCTGCGCCACCGCTTGCGCGCGGTCCCAGGCCAGAACCGGCGGTAAGACAACCCCCTCGTGTAACAACGCGAGACGCGCCATGAGAGCCGCTACTCCCTCCTCAGTATGGCCTAATTGGTAGGCTTGTACCAACGTCGGGGCTGGCGCGAGAGATAACCCCAACTCCTCTGCCGCTAGAGTCCAGTGTTGCCCATCCGGCCCCAGGAACGTGATCCAAAGATCAGGTTCCGTTAATGCAGCCGGAGCAGCTACCGTCGTCAAGCCACCCACCGCGTCATCCCAGATCCAGACGCCAGGGATGATGCGTGGCTCCAAGTAGGGACCCAAAACGACCAGTACGCCACCCAAGAGCAGCATTAGACCAACAATAATGAGCGCGACAAAAACAAAACGTTTCATGGTAGTTCCTCACAACGGGGAAGATTAGGAAATCATTATACATCATTTGCCAGTGCTGGGGTAACATGCTACATAACATAACTAGATCTATTTGGTTGACAAATACCTCTTTGGCATTAGGATTACATCCAGATGAATAATTACAGAGAATACGTTGGCAACCTTCACATACACACTACTTACTCTGATGGCTCCGCCAAACATGCTGAGATAGCGACGGCGGCAGCCAGAGCCGGTCTGAATTTTATTATCACCACTGACCACAACGTCTGGGTACAAGATGTAGAGGGATATTACGACCGCGTGCTGCTGCTAGTGGGAGAAGAATCTCACAACGTTCGCCGTCACCCCCAGTGCAATCATCTCTTGATCTACGGAGCTGATCAAGAGATGTCCCCATATAGTTTTGGTAATAGTCAAACATTGATCAACAAAGCCGCTGAACGTGGGGGGTTATGCTTTCTCGCCCATCCGGTAGAAAAGAGTAGTCCCGTAAAAGGCGGGTACGCTCCTATCCCCTGGGTTGATTGGCCTATTCAGCAGATCACCGGCCTGGAAATATGGAATTATACGTCGGAGTTCAAAGGGCTACTCTGGTCATATTTACCCGTATTGATCTACGCCTTCCGTCCAGATTGGGGAATACGCAGCCCGTACAAGGCTACCCTCCAACTATGGGATGAGTTGCTCGCCAGAGGAATGAAGATCGCGGCCCTCGGGAGCGCAGATGCGCACGCCTCTACTGAGCAGCTAGGTCCATTTAAACGGATAATATTTCCCTACGAGTATCTATTTCGGTGTATCAACACTCACATCCTCACAGACGGAGCATTGACCGGCGATCTCACGCGCGATAAACGAGCGATCTATGAGGCCCTAGCAGCAGGTCGCACCTGGGTAGGCTACGATCTACCGCACTCCACGCGCGGATTCAGTTTTGTGATTCAAAGTGGCTCCTCCCAAGCTACGGTAGGAGAAGAGTTAAAACGACTGGGCGCTATCAACGTGAGAGTAGAGCTCCCCGCAGCGGGAAAAATCCGGTTGCTCAGAGATGGACAGCTGGTCAAACGCGAAACTGGCGCCAGCCTGAGTTACACTTCCGCCGAACCGGGGATCTATCGCGTGGAAGTCTACCGGCGCTTTAGAAGTCTCCAGGTAGGTTGGATCTTCTCAAGTCCGATTTACGTGAGATAGGCATCACTGACTCTCCGGGTGACCTTTCATCCACAGATTTTTAGTTTTTAGACGCCGAACTCGCTAGTCAAATAACAAAAAAGCCCCCCAAAATCATTCTGGGGGGCTTTAGAGTGACATACCCTTAGATCAGATCTGCTCCGGGACCTTCAGCATAGAAGGCTTCATTCTTCTCAATGTCAGCCTCATATTCTGCTGGCACATCATCCTCGTAGTAGATTGACTCAGTAGGACAGACGGCCACGCAAGCGCCACAATCAATACAAGTCTCCGGGTTGATGTAGTGGGTCGGCCAAGCAGCATTATCCTTGATATTATAAATGGATTCTGTCGGGCAAACCTCAACACATTCGCCACAACTTTCACACGTGCTAACAATCACATACGCCATTGTTTTTCCTCCTCTATAATTAACCGTTATAAAAAACTCAATTCACTAAAAATTATTTTATCGCAGAAAAAACGCCTGTCAAACCGCTCTCCCCAAGGATTGAATTATCAGCCCTAAGAAGAAATTGTAGAACCAGCCAGTTGCTCAAGGGCCCTCTTTACATCAACCAATAATTGCTGCTGGTCAAAGATCCCTTTTTCAAGCAATGCCGCCGCCTGCAAGTTCAGTTGTTCATGCTCCGCCGCAGTCAGTTCCTTCGCCGTCACCACAATGACCGGAATATGTTTAGTAACCTCATTAGCCCGTATGTTCTCTAGCACGGTGAACCCGTCCACCTCCGGCATCATCAAGTCCAATACTACTAAATCCGGCAACTCCGCATGGATTCCCACGAGAGCTGCGGCGCCACCAGCGGCTTCGCGCACAGCGTACCCCGCCTCTTCCAAAATACGTCGTAACAAGTTGCGATCGCTCTCGCTATCATCGACAATCAGGATATTATAAGCCTCGACAACACGGGTTAGGCGGTCTAAGGATTCTAACAGATTCTCCGCCACAATCGGTTTGACCAGATAATCAGTTACTCCTAAACTAAGCCCTTTATCCGCATCAGAGACGATAGAACATACCAAGATCGGGATATTTGCCGTCTCGGGATCGCTCTTAAGCTCTTGGATAATCTGCCAGCCGTCCTTATCGGGCAATAAGATATCCAGAGTAATAGCATAAGGCTGGATCCGTTTCGCCTCTGCCACCACCATCTCACCGTGTGTGAGCGCCATTACTCGGTACCCATCTTGCTCCAGGTAACGCCGGAAGAGCGTGATAACTCTCTCATCATCATCTACCATCAACACCACTCGTTCTTCAATAGTGCTCTCTGCTGCTTCTTCTTCCGCTCGCTCTGCCAATTGTTCTGCAGTGAGACCGGCGATCGGCAAGGCCATATAGAAGATAGTACCCACATCAATTTCACTCTCAAACCAGATACGTCCACCGTGAGCCTCTACAAACTTCTTACTCACCGGCAAGCCTAGCCCGGTCCCCCCGTAACTACGGGTAGAGGAAGAATCCACCTGCTGGAACTCACTGAAAACCGTGTCGTATTTATCCTTCGGAATGCCAATGCCGCTATCCGCGATAGCGATTACAACTTCATCCTTACCTTTTCGCTCGCCGGAGATGCTGATAAAGCCCTCTTCGGTAAATTTGGCCGCGTTACCCACCACATTCAAAATCACCTGACGAATACGCCGCTCATCGGCTTGCACTAGAGGGAAATCGACGGGGAAATCTCTTTGCAACTCAATGGGTTTATCTTTCACCAAGGCTACCGCCGTGGACAACACCCCACTGGCAACTTTAGCCAGATCTACCAATTCAAAGAAAAATTCCATCTTCCCGGCCTCAATTTTGGAGAGATCCAGAATATCATTGATGAGGTTCAGGAGATGCTTGCCGCTCTCATGGATCGCGCTCAGATCGGTCCTCTGCATATCATTGAGTGGGCCATCAATACCTTTAAGAATAACGCGGGAGAAACCGATGATCGAGTTGAGAGGGGTGCGCAGCTCGTGGGACATATTAGCCAGAAACTCGCTCTTTAGCCGGTCAACTTCTTTGAGCTGTTCTGCAATTTCCAGACTCTCACGATAGAGATTGGCGTTCTCCAATGCCACCCCCATACTCACAGCGATACTCTCCAAGAGCACCCTTTCACTAGCGTCAATCGCTGGATGCCCGACCTGACAACCCAGAGTGATCAATCCCAGTATCTCGTTGCGTACCATCAACGGGACAGAAAAAGATTCCTTGAGTTGCAACCGGCTAAGGAGTTGCATAAAATAGACATGGCCCGCCTGTGAGCGCTTGGTGAAATCCCACAAGAGGGAACGTTTCCACCGGATAGCAGCTCCTATGCCTGGCATTTCTATTAGCCGCAATCCCAGCTCTTCCACCGCCAATTCCCGTCCATCGTCATAATACGCCACCACAGGATAAACCTGTTGACCATCCCAACGCCATAATAAGATTGGCATATTTAAGTGTTGAGAGATAATCTGCCCTACATCGTGCATCAAGTCGCTAGCATCAAGGCTAGCCGAGGCCGCCGTGACCACCTTGTTCAAGAAAGCACGTCGCTCAGCCTCCGCGCGGGTAGTCTCTAGCAATAATTGGTTCTCCAGAGCTACGGAAGCCGTCCGAGTCACCGCCTCATAAAACTCTAACTCTTCTTGAGCAAATGCATGTGGCTTTTTTGTGTACATCAATACTATGCCATAGGCTGTATCACGCGCCTCCAGGCGATAAGCTACCAGTCCCCTAATTCCCATGCGCCGATAGACCTGCAAGCTCGCCTCGTCAAGCAGCTGGCTCTGTTCCACATCCGCGGTGACAAATTTCCCCTCGGAAGTCACCATGTCAACTATGCGCTGCCATCTTTCCAGCAGATAACGGTCTCCGGGTTGAGCAGCAGTACCTTCTCTAGACCAGCTGGTTATCACGTGTAATTCTTGAGGACTTGAAGTGGGTTCTAGCAATCCAACATCCACCCGTTCCAATTCCAGACGTGGTTTCAAGCCCTGCGCTAACGTAGTCAAAATATCCCGCGTGGTCTGGCTAGCATTGATCTGCCGGCCCAAGTTATAGAGGTTACGAGTATCAGTCAGTGCCTCATCGGTCCGTTCAAAAAGGAGCCGGTTTTCCAGAGCCAGCGCTACCTGATCCCGCACCGCCGCAACAATCTCTAGCTCATCCTCTCCCCAGGAGATTTCATCCTTAGCAGCCCCCTCAAAGCGGAACATGCCTATCGGCTCATCATGCAAAGTAATAGGAGTCGTTACCCAAGAATTGACCTCATCGCGGTAGACTTGAGCAGCAATTTCAATCTGAGGAAGATCTACCGCCTCGTCGGCCATAAAGGGTGCGTCAAGCGGCTCCAACCGGCTCAAGTCATAAGTATAACCAAATATCGCCTTAGCCCGCCGGTATTTTTCCCACTGCTGACCAGTCTGAGTACGTTGTAGATTTCGGAGCTCCTCATAACGCGCCTGCTCTCTGGTAAATGAACGCGCATTAGCGATAGCGTTGGCCAGCTGGTTAGCGACAGTTTGCAAAACGGTGATATCAGCCTCGGAGAACGCGGCAGTAATTTCTGACTGCACAGTCATGGCGCCAATAATGCCATGCGGTGCAATCAGCGGTAGAGCCATTTCTGAACGCGTTTGGGGTAAAAATGGATTATCAAACCGGATAGCCTCCATACCAACATTCAACGCAATGCGAGCCTCACGGTGGGTTACGCACCAACCAATCATGGAAGACTCACCCGCAGCAAGCTTATGTGCTGCGGCCAGCATCTGGCGTCCCGCCTCACCGGTGCCGGCTCGCAACACCGCGTACTCTGCCAAATCATCCAATAAGAAGAGACCGACATAGTAGAAATCAAAGCGATCCCGAATAAGATCAACCGAACGCTCCAGAATCTCTTCCGTACTCAGGGATAAAGCGGTCACCGAGCTGATCTCAGCAGCGGTCTGCAATTGAATGGAACGACGGTTGAGCGTTAACTGCAAGACTTCCCTAATCTCTTCCTGGGCACTCAAAACAAGGGCCTCACGGGAGACCATAAAACCATGAAGGAGAGCCTTATGATATCTATCAGCCGCCATCAACCCAATCCGCAATAGATCGTCGGTTAAGTGATCTAGACAAAATTGATTTAGAGTCGTACCGAAGTCCAGCAGGGCTTGCTCCGCCACTCCTTGTGAAGCGCATTTTTCACCTTGCGCGGTGACCTCTGAGCCAGTTCCGTTTTGCAAGAAGGTGAAAAATGCAGACATCACCCCCGTGATTATCTTATCTTGCTGACCCGCACGCAGAACGGAAGATCCCTGAGAAAAGAGTGTTGCCCGCAGCACCTTATAAAGCCATGCTTGTAATTCCGGGCGATGCTCCGCCAGCACTGCTGCTACGGTGCCCAGCTTGTCTTGATCAGCTATTGCT
>JAIOSN010000233.1 GCA_021107605.1 Anaerolineae bacterium
GCCTCAGAGGATGACTCATTGGAGGTGCTGGCGCACTATCCAGAGGTGGAGGTATTGGCGTTGGAGGAGAATCGCGGTTTCACCGGCGCGTGCAATGTTGGTTTCCAAGCCGCGCGAGGCGAGATCCAAATTCTGCTCAATAACGATACCGAGGTCGCCCCCCGCTGGCTGGCGGAGCTCGCCGCCGCGTTCGAGGCGCATCCGGAAGTCGGGAGCGTAGCTTCCAAGATGTTACTCTTTGACCGGCGTGACATCTTTCACACGGCGGGCGACTACGTCACGCTGGATGGGTTGGCGCACAATCGCGGGGTCTGGCAACGGGACGCGGGGCAATATGATCATCTGGCTTACGTCTTCAGCGCGTGTGGGGGGAGTGCTGCCTACCGGCAAACCATGTTGGCTGAGATCGGTCTGCTAGATGACGACTTCTTCTTCTCCTTTGAAGACGTTGATCTGGCGTGGCGCGCACAGCTGGCGGGCTGGCGGTGTCTCTACGTCCCCACCGCCGTCGTCTACCATAAGCTCAAGGCCTCTGGCGGTGGCGTGACCGCTTCTTTCCACGATGCACGCAATCGCATCTGGACGCTGGTGAAGAATTACCCGGCGGACCTCTATCAGGCGCATTGCCGCGCAGTGTTAGGGGCGCAATTGCGGCTGGCGTGGGAGGCCGGGCGCGCCTGGCGCGGGGAAGCGGCACGGGCTACGTTACGAGGACTGCTCGCCGGCGTGTTGGGGATACCCAAGATGCGGCGCAAACGCCGGACAATCCAAGCGCGGCGCGCGGTTGATCGCGCTTACTTGGAGCAATTACTGAGGCCGCCTTATGAGATTCCGCTGTAAGGGCGAGCAAATTAGCAAATAGCAAATGGCAAATGGCAGTTCCGCCATCCAGGGCAGTTCTTAATCTCGTCCTTAACCCTCGCTCCCTCGCCTTCTCGCTCCCTCGCCTTCTCGCTTTCTCGCTCACTCGCTTACTCGTTCCTTCCGTGTTACAATAGATGCGCTATGCACATTCGAAGCCTAAGCCTACGACAGTTCCGCACTTATGCGCGCTTGGAGATGGATTTCCCGCCAGCGCCGATTTTACTGTTGGGCGCCAACGCGCAAGGGAAGACGAGTTTGCTGGAAGCTCTGGCTTACCTCGCACTGGGCAGCTCGCCCCTCACACATATTGACCGGCATCTGCTTCACTGGCAAGCGGTCGCTTCGGGGATGCCTTTCGCGCAAGTCAAAGCGGTGGTGGTTAAAAAGGAGCGCACGGAGACGTTGGAGATAGTCTTGCAGCTCGCGCAGACCACTAACGGCTCTCCTCCGCGCCTCTTTAAGCGGATTCGGGTAAATGACCGCACGGTGAAACGCTCTGAGTTGGCCGGGCATCTCAATGTGGTACTCTTCTTACCGGAGGATGTCACATTAGTGGGCGGCCCACCTGCTGATCGCCGCCAGCATTTGGATAACTTGCTCTCGCAAGTTTACCCAGAGTATATCGAGGCGCAGAACAGATACACCCAGACTCTCTCGCGGTGTAATGCCCTGCTCCGTTACCTACGTGATGAAGGCGGCGACCCTGTCCAGCTAGCTCCGTTGGAGAAGGTGTTGGCGGAGACTGGCGTCACCGTCTCGCTCTACCGCCGGCGGGTATTAGCCGCGCTCTCGCTGTACGCCGATCAGTTTTATCAAAAGCTCACCGGCGGGCAGGCCTGGCTCCAGCTCAAGTATGAGCCTAATTTCGACCCGCTGGCGCCGCCCGCTTTAGATTATCAGCTGGGGTTATTGCCCCAAGAATCCCCGCTGCCGCCCGTGGACGTCGAGACGCTGCAAGAGATTTTTCGTGCCACCCTGGTGAAGAATCGCCGGCGGGCTATCCAGCGCGGCGTGACGTGCATTGGGCCACAGCGAGACGAGATGCGGTTCCTCTCGCAGGAGGTGGATCTGGGGATATTTGGCTCCCGAGGCCAGCAGCGTTCCGCCGTGTTGGCGCTACGTCTGGCCGAGCTGCAATGGCTCCAAGAGGAGACCGGGGAAACGCCGGTATTACTGCTGGATGAGGTACTCGCCGAGCTGGATCGTGACCGGCGCAATTATCTCTTGCGTCTATTGGATGGTGTGGAGCAAACCATCCTTACCACAACCGACACAGAGATGTTCCCGCAATTTTTCCGCGAGAAGGCAATGGCTTTTAGAGTTACCGGGGGGATTATCAGAGCAGTCTCTTCCACGAGTGCGCCTGGCGACTAAAGTCGCGGCTACCCTTGCGAAGTCCACCTACGTGGACTAGTGAAATTGGACGCTGATAAACGCTGATTTGTGAGTCTACTGAAAAATCAAGCATTGCACCGCAACGCTAGCCGAGGTAAGCAACCAGTCCCTATCTGAACGGTTACGAGATAATAATTTGTAGGAGTCCTCATGTGGGATTCCACACCACCGGCAACGAAAATGCTTCACTAACGCAAACCTCTTGGTTTTGAAGCAGACTTTAGACTTTTGACTTGCAACTTTAGACCTTTGGCTTGCGACTTTAGACTTATTTTCAGAGGAGGAGCGGATGACCTGGAGTGGTAACGAGGTGCGCCAACAATTCCCTATTTTGCAGCAAAAAGTAAATGGTAAACGGCTGATCTATCTGGATAGCGCGGCCAGCGCGCAGAAGCCGCAAGTTGTCATTGATGCGCTGAGCTCGGTTTACAGTACCAACTACGCCAATATCCATCGCGGTATCTACCGTTTAGCGGAAGAGACCACGCGCCAGTATGAGGCGGCTCGCGCTAAAATCGCTAAATTTATCAATGCGGCCAGTACGGACGAGGTTATCTTTGTGCGCAATGCCACGGAAGGGTTGAACTTGGTCGTCTATTCTTGGGGCCGGAGCAACGTCGGGGCCGGGGATCGTATCATCGTCACCGAATTGGAACATCATAGCAATCTGGTGCCCTGGCAATGGTTGGCGCAGGAGCAAGACGCGGAACTCGCTTTCATTCCCATCACGGATGCGGGGGAATTGGATTTGGCGGCTCTGCCGCCTCTCTTGGCGGATGGACACGCTAAGGTGCTGGCCCTCTCGATGATGTCCAACGTTTTGGGTACCATCCCTGATCTGGCAGAGATCATTCATCTGGCGCACGCGGCCGGCGTAGTGGTGGTCTTGGACGGCGCGCAAGCCGTCCCCCATCTGCCGGTGGATGTGCAGGCCCTGGACGCCGACTTTATGGCTTTCTCGGGTCACAAGTTGGGCGGGCCGGGCATTGGCGCGCTCTGGGGAAGACGGGAGCTCTTGGAAGCGATGCCGCCATTTCTCTTCGGTGGCGATATGATCCTCAGCGTGCGGAAAGACCGCTCCACCTGGAGCGAATTACCCTACAAATTTGAGGCCGGTACCCCCGCTATCGCTGAAGCCATCGCGTTTGGCGCGGCCATTGACTTTCTCACCGAGTTGGGGATGGAGAACGTGCGGCAGCATGAGCGCCGGTTGGTAACTTATGCGCTGGCGGAATTGTCCGCAGTGCCGGGATTGCATCTGTTGGGGCCGGCTCCGGAGAAGCACGGTGGGGCGGTCTCTTTCTGGCTCGAAGGGATACATCCGCACGATGTCGCGGCTATTTTGGATGAGGAGGGAATCTGCGTGCGAGCGGGGCAACATTGCGCTGCGCCGTTACATCGACGCTTTGGGATCCCGGCCAGCACGCGGGCCAGCTATTATGTCTATAATTTCAATGAGGATACCGACGCGCTGGTGGTGGGGTTGCATAAGGTGATAAAGCTGCTGCGCCGCTAAGCCGCTGAGACACTACTTTTTTGAGGAGGAGAGAGTCCCCATGAGTAATTTATACCGAGAAGAATTATTGGAGCATTACCACGATCCACTTAACTATGGCGTTATTGAGAATGCGGAGGTGGATATCGACCGCGATAATCCTACTTGTGGTGATACCATCCACCTCACCGCGCGGTTAGACGAGGATGACCGGATCGCGGAGATGAAGTTTGAGGGGCAGGGGTGTGTGGTCAGCATGGCCGCGGCCTCGCTGCTCACCGCAGAGGTGGTAGGCAAGTCACCGGAGGAGATCGCCGCGCTGGGGTTGCACGATATCGAAGAGCTGCTGGGTGGGATGCGGTTGAGCATGGGGCGGGTCAAATGCGCGTTGCTGGCCCTAACTGCGCTCCAACAGGGGTTAGAGGAAGCCGGTCGCTAACCAGCCACGGGGTAACTCCACTACGGTAATTCACCAATGGTGACGATGAACGAAGATTGCGGGAGGATGCTGTCCACCCGCAGGCTTTCATCGGGGAGCAATACTTGCGGGGAGATGGTGTGCTCGCCTGGGAGTAGCCCCGTTAAATCCAACTGTACTCTAATTTGGGTAGCGTCCACTTGCGCGATGTTGGCAAAGGGGCCGCGCACAAGTAATTGTACTTCCTCCGGCGTGACCGTAGCTGTGAATCCCTTCCTTAACCCTTGAATTTCTGGGGCTAGCTGCAAGGTCAACAAACTCTCCAGTGGTTCCAGATTGATCTTGACGAGGATTTGTGGCGTGGATAGTACGGAGAGTCCTTCCGGAGTTTGCAAGCTCACCGTCAGTGTTAGACTTTTGCTGGCTCCGTTCAAGTCGATAGGCTCGGTATTCAGATAGCCGGGGACAGCTTGTACCACATCGTGGCGCCCGCTCACCGCTACCGAGGGTGGCTCTTTCTCGATTGTGCCCACGCGATACCCTGGGGCAGGATGTCCGGCTAATACTACGTGGATCGCCAGATCGCGGATGTTGCCCAACTGCTCGATGGGCACCTCCACGTTTACGGCTCTGGGGACAACGTGTACCCGTGGCACC
>JAIOSN010000025.1 GCA_021107605.1 Anaerolineae bacterium
GCTTCAACAAATCTCTCAATTCATCGCGCTCACGGTTGATGATAACTGTCCCAATATGGATTTCATAGGATTGTTCGCCAACCTTCAAGACGGTAACTTTGTTACCCTCTCCTACAATATTTCCATCGCCGTCAATTTTTATATACTTCTGTACTAAGGCGGCTAGCTCTTGTTCAGATAGCATAGAAGGTTCCTCCTCCTCAGCAAGCTTGGACTTGGATGATATGCTCGGATGATTTATTGGAGCAAACGTGAATGGGCCTACTGCGATTTCTATCAGCTTGAGTGAACGTAACCACCTCTTTATCACATTGCGTTTCAAGTAAACGGGGATGGAAAGCGCCAAGCTAACGCCAAGTACAATCCATAGGCCGGGTGGGGTGAGCGCAGCGTAGAACACCAACATTCTCCTTGAACTTCACACTCAAAACTTATTCTGTAAGTTTTACCACTCTCTGAAAATAATACAAACTCAGCTAACAGAAACCCATACCCGTGGCTAAAGACCGCGAGCCGCCTAGCCCGCGTAGGCGAATTTTGCAACGGTAGCCCGTGGACGCCTTGTCATCCCGAGCCAGTGCTCCGCGTCGCTAATGCTCTGCTGGCTCGGAATGACATTAGCTCTGTAGGCATGGTCAGGAGATCAGCCCAAGTTCTAGGAGAACGACTACACCACAGACAACTTTCAACCTGCAACTTTGACTCCGCTGCAAAAAGATAGTTCTCCGCTAAGACGCCAAGCCGCTAAGAAAAAAATTTAGTTTTGGGTTAAGAATATTTAGTGATACCAGTCAAAAAGTTAATTTTCTGAAGGTTAATTTTCAAATCTTTGCGCCTTGGCGTCTTTGTGGTAAAAATCATAGTTTTTTCAGTAGAGCCAACTTTTAACCTGCAACCGGCAACTTTCAACTTTCTCCCCCCCTCCCAACCCGATCCTCGCCAGGTTCAACACCTTGAACGGGATGCGGCCCACGGGCACGTCAAGTTCGGATTTGTCACAGACGGTGGAGGTGTTCGCGGCGTCGATGCGCGCTTTGCGCGCAAGGAGTTCGCGCTGCAAGTCCGCACCCGCGTAGCGCGCCAGCAATCCCTCGATCTCCGCCATCAGCGTGCGGGCTTGCCCGATGCGCGCCTCGGTCTCCGCCGCCTTCGCCGCACTGATGAGGCCAACCTCGCGTTTGAGGCGGTTGAGCCGCCAGCCGGCCTCGTAGGTGACGGAGACCAAGGCATCGCGGTCTAACCAACGGGTCTCGTAGGAGAGGATCTGCTTCCAGGTAGGTTGGAGAAGCAGCTGGCGATGGTCTTCCAGCGTGGCGGCGTGACGGAGGTAGCCGTAATGCGCGGCGCGCTCGTAGGCCAGGCTGCCGGGATCCAGGAACGGGGCCAGCGGTGAGGTGAAGGGGATCAAGCGGCCATCATCGAAGCGGGTGAGCAGCTCGCGGCAGTAATCCACGGTCGCCAGCGCGGATTCCGCCGTCTGTTGCGAGAGGCCGATCATGAAGAAGAGGTCAAAGCGACGCGCGCCCGCGTCTAAGGCGGCCGCGATGGTCTGCTCGATACCCGCGTTGGTGTAGGGTTTGCCAGAGGCGCGGCGGACGGCGGGGTCGTGGGATTCGGGCGAGAATTCGACGATGAAGTCGGGGAGCGCGGCCGCCAGCTCCTCCATGTAGGCGCGCTCGACCGGCCAGAAGAATTCGACGATGACCGCGCCCTTGTAGCCTTGCACGGCGCGGAAGAAGCGGCGCGCGTAATCCAGGCCCGCCTGGCGCAGATCGCCTAAGAGAAAAATGGGGCCGCGACTGAGCGCACCCATGCGCCGCACATCCTCGGCCAGCCGCTCCGGCGAACGATAGGCCGGCTCCTGCCGGGCCGAGAGAGAGCGCGCGGCGAAGTTCGAGCCGCCGCAGATGGTGCAGTTCCGCGTGCAGCCTTTCACGGTGAGCAGGGCCATGATGGGATATTCCAACCAGTGACTGAAAGGGGCATAGTTCAGCAGGTCGCGGTCACGGACAACAGAGCGCACCAGCGGGTAATAATCCAACGTCAGGTGATCCAAGTCCGCCGGCACTTCAGTGAGCGGGTTGGTGTGCAGCCCCCCCTGTGCGTCAAGATAGGTAAGGTTGGGTACGGATTTGGTGTCATCCCCGGCTAATAAACACGTGAGCAGTCGCTCCAGCGGTACTTCTGTCGAATCCCCGCGCAACACATAATCCACAAAAGGATAACGCACCAGCTCCTGATGAAAATAGGAAGCGGAATAGCCCCCTACGATGACCGGCGTGTCGGGATGGTGCTTCTTGACCAGCCGGGCCACCTCCAACGCCCCGTGAGCGTGGGGAAGCCAGTGCAGGTCAATGGCGAAAACGCGCGCGTCCAGGTTGGCGATGGCTCTTTCGGGGTCGAAGCGCGGGGAGCGCACCATGCGCGCCGCTAGGTTGTTGATGCGCACGCTGAAACCGCGCCGTTGCAGGTGCGAGAGCAGGGTGGCAAAGCCAATCGGATACATATCAAAGACCGGCGTTGAGGGCACCAGATCCGAGATCGGCCCCCAGAGGGTGGCGCGTTGGCGGAAATCGTAGACGCTGGGAGCGTGCAGGAAAATAAGATCATATTTGGGCATAAAAGTCTCCGTTAGGGAATAAGTTGAAAGTTGAAAGTTAAAAGTTCAAAGTCGAAAGTCAAATGTCGAAAGTCAAATGTCGAAGCCACTGCAAAAACCAAGTATCATCTTTTACCCTAAACAATTTTTTTTCTTAGCGGCTTAGCGGCTTAGCGGCGCTGCATCTCTTCTCAAAGTCTCCGTTGGAAAATAAGTTGAAAGTTGAAAGTTAAATGTTGAAAGTCAAATGTCGAGGCCACTGCGAAAACCAAGTATCATCTTTTACCCTAAACAATTTTTTTCTTAGCGGCTTAGCGCCTTTGCGGCGCTGCATCTTTTTCAATGAAGTCTTTTTTTCTCAGTGCCCTCTGTGTCTCAGTGGTGAGCTAACTAACCGCTAACCGCTAAATTTTAGTTGAAAGTTAATCGGTTGCCAGTAGAATAGACAGTTAGGGGGGAATGTCAAATGACAATCAAATATATTTTTGTAACGGGCGGGGTCGTCAGCTCACTGGGCAAGGGGATCACGGCCGCTTCGTTGGGACGGTTGCTTAAGGCGCGCGGCCTCCGCGTCTCTATCCAGAAACTCGATCCCTACCTTAACGTGGATCCCGGCACGATGGCGCCCTACCAGCACGGCGAGGTCTTTGTGACAGCGGATGGAGCCGAGACAGATCTGGATTTGGGACACTACGAGCGTTTTATCGACGAGAATTTGAGCCAGCTCAATAATCTCACTGCGGGCCAGGTGTACCGAGACGTGATCGCCAAGGAACGGCGCGGCGATTACTTGGGCGGCACGATCCAGGTGGTGCCGCATGTCACCACGGAGATCAAGCAGCACATTGTGAAGGCCGCGCGCCAACTGCAAGCGGATGTCGCGTTGGTAGAGATCGGCGGGACGGTGGGCGATATCGAAGGTCAGCCATTCCTGGAAGCGATCCGCCAGCTGCGTAATGATGTCGGACGTGAAAATGTGCTCTACTTCCACATCACACTGCTCCCTTATCTGAGCGCCAGCGGGGAACTCAAGACCAAACCGACACAGCATAGCGTCCGAGAATTGCGCAGCATGGGCATCCAGCCGGATATTATCGGGTTGCGGGCCGACCGCCCCATCAACGATGAAATCCGCAACAAGATCTCGCTCTTCTGCGATGTGGCGCCGCTGGCCGTCATCCCCATCATGACCGCGGCCAGTATCTACGAGGTGCCGCTGATGTTACGCGAGGCCGGTCTGGATGAACTGGTAGTCAAGCGGTTAGGTCTGCAAACAGTGAGCGCGCCGCCGGAGCTCTCCAAGTGGGAAGAGGCGGTCGCGCTGCTGAAGAAGCCCAAATCCAAGCCACCGGTGCGGGTCGCCCTGGTGGGCAAGTACGTGGAGTTGCACGATGCCTATACCAGCGTGCGCGAGGCGTTGATCCATGCCGCGCTGCACTTTGAGCGCGATGTGGAGATAGACTGGTTACAGAGCGAGAGGTTGGAACGCGGGCAAGAGTTGGCCCGTCTGCAGGCAGCCGATGGCATAATTGTGCCTGGCGGCTTTGGCTATCGGGGGATTGAGGGGAAGATCATGGCGGCACGTATCGCGCGGGAGAAGAAAATCCCCTATCTGGGACTCTGCTTGGGCATGCAAGTTTTGTGCATCGAGCTGGCCCGGCACGCGCTGCACACCGACGAGGCAAACAGCACGGAGTTCGACCCACAGACCAAACACCCTATCCTCGCGCTGCTCCCCGATCAACACGCGCTCACCGAGATGGGCGGCACGATGCGGTTGGGCGAGTATCCCTGCGTGCTCCAACCGGGGAGTAAGGCTCACGCGGCCTACGGCGTGGATGAGGCACAGGAACGGCACCGGCACCGCTTCGAGTTCAACAATGCTTACCGCGACGTGTTGAGCGCGGCGGGGATGACCTTCAGCGGGCTTTCACCTGACCGGCGGTTGGTGGAAGTGGGAGAACTCCGCGAGCATCCGTGGATGGTAGGGAGCCAGTTCCACCCGGAGTTCAAGACACGCTTACAGCGCCCACACCCGCTGTTCAAGGGATTTGTGCAGGCGATGATAGAAACAGCATCTTAGCGGGGTAGCGACGCAGCGGTACAACGGCGTGGCGACTACTCGACTAATTGACTATGGACTACCAGACTAACCCACTAAAAACCAGGAGGTCCCATGCTCCAACGTATTCTCACCAAAGAACAAAATCTCATTTTGGCCGCAGAGCGGGAATGGCTAAACAAACTCCAGGTGGCGCTAGTTAAGTTTGAGGTCGCGGAGGAGCAGGAGCAGATACTGGCGCGCTCCATCCAACAATTGGATGAGCTCTTTCTGCTGGTCATCGTGGGAGAGTTCAACTCCGGCAAGAGCTCCTTCATCAACGCACTGTTGGGCGCGAAGATATTGGCGGAAGGCGTCACGCCCACCACCAGACACATCCAGCTGCTCAAATATGGCCCGGAAGTGGGGACGACCACCGGCACGACCGCTCTGGCTACCCTCACCGCGCCAGTTGAACTGCTGCGCGAGATCAACATCGTGGATACGCCCGGCACCAACGCTATCCACCGCGAGCACGAAGCACTCACGCGGGAATTTGTGCCGCGCTCCGATATGGTGCTCTTCATCACCTCCGCCGACCGTCCGTTCACGGAGAGCGAGCGGCAGTTTCTGGAACGCATTCGCGCTTGGGGCAAAAAGGTAGCCCTCATCATCAACAAAATTGATATTTTGGAGACGGAGGAGGAGATCGAGCAGATCGTGGATTTTGTCACCGCGAACGCGCAGACTTTACTCGGATTCTCTCCGCAGATCTTCCCCATCTCGGCCCGCCAGGCGTTACGCGCCAAGGAGCAAGCTAACGCGGAGTTACAGGCCGCCAGCCGCTTCGACGCGCTGGAAGAGAGCATCACCGCCACGTTGGATGAGACCGAACGCTTGCGTCTCAAGCTGCAAAATCCCATCGGGGTAGGCCGGCGGCTGATTGCGGAGACGGTGCAGGTGATCAGCGATCGTTTAGGGCTGTTGGCGGCCGACGTCCAAGTTATCCGGGAAATTGAGGAACAGTTGGCAATCTACGAACAGGAGATGAAGCAAGATTTCCGTTATCGTCTCGCCGATGTGGATAACACCCTACACGCCTTTGAGCAGCGCGGCATGAACTATTTCGATGAGACATTGCGGCTGGCCCGCCTTTTCGACTTGCTGAACAAGCGGCAACTGCAAGAGGAGTTCAAGCATAAAGTCGTCGCCAATATACCGCAGGTGATAGAGGAACAGGTCACAGAAATTATCGACTGGTTAGTAGCGCATGATCTACGCCAGTGGGAGGCGGTGATGGAACACATCAGTGAGCGCCGCCAGAAACACGCGCCGCATATCGTGGGACGGGTCGGCGGCTCATTCCGTTACGACCGGGATCATCTGTTGGCAACAGTAGGAAACGCGGCGCGGCTCACGCTAGAGACCTACGATCAAACCGCTGAAGCCAATCAAATTTCCATCGCGCTGCAACTGGCTGTCGCCGAGACTGCGCTAGTGGAAATAAGCGCGCTGGGCTTGGGCGCCCTGCTCACGACCCTCTTCACCACCACCGCCCTGGATTTGACCGGCATCTTAGCCGCCGGCGCGCTGGCCGCGTTGGGTCTCTTCGTCATCCCCGCCCGCCGCCGGAAGGTGAAACGCGAGTTACGCGAGAAGATCGAGACTATGCGCCAGGAGTTGATGGGCGCGCTCACCAAGCAATTTGATCGCGAGCTGCAACGCAGCCTCCGCCATATCCGGGAAGCCATCGCGCCTTACACCCGTTTCGTCCGCGCGGAACGCGATAAACTCAACTCCACCCAGAACGGTTTAGAGGAAATTGAGGAACGGCTAGCAGAGCTGGAGATGCAGATTAGAGAGATCAGCAGTTAGCGGTTAGCGATTGCTAGATAACATAAATTGTGCAGATTTTATCTGTTGTTCTGTCAACTCTGAGCTGAGCAGGGGGCAGCCTGGCAACTCCCTGGCCCAACGGCCATTGCCAGGGGGAAGTCGCGGCTACCAGACTAACGCCCGTGGCTAAAGACCACGGGCTACGAAACTACGCCCCATGAATGGGGCTAGGCAAGGCTTGCGGCGAATCACAATCCGCTGGCTATGCATAGATTACACTGATTTTTGCTCTTTTTTTTCGCGTTTATTAGTGTCCATTCGCGGTTAATTGTGAAGAACACTACGTCTGCTAATTTGTGAATTCTGCGGATAAATGCTACCGGCTAACCACTAACCACTCAATGTCATTAAGTTAAGCTACTGACCAGACCTCAGAGGTCTAATGCGACCCTCTCCCGCAAGAAATTTACCACAAATACGCCGTGGTTTGCAATTATGCGGCACTACCAGAGACCTCGGAGGTCTTATCTTAATGACATTGACTAACCACTAATCGCTAATCACTAACCTCCGGCGTGGGAGTGGGCAACGGCGAAATAGTAGTCGGGTCTGGCGTGGATGTCGCGCTGGGCGTGGGAGTGACCGTCGCGGTAATTGGTTCCGGCGTCCAGGTGTAGGTGGGCAACGGAGTCAACGTCGCGGTAGCCGTCCACTCCAGGGTCGGCGTGACCGAAGGCACCGGAGTCTCCGTAGGCATGGGTGAAGGCGTTAGCGTGGGCGTCGGCGTCGGGCCGACCACTTCAACGACAATGCGATCCTCAAATTGTTGGTTATCCGTAGTATAAGCAACCAGACGCAACGTGTAGCTATGTATCTCCAACCCCTCGGTATCCCACAACACCAACTTCTCATTATTGGCAGGAGTGTTGTACGGGCCGCCTACCCACCCCCAAGCCTCCGGATGATCGCTGTACCCATAGGTGAGCTCAAAACGAGCCAGGTTGGGGAGCGCGACGGTGCCGAAAATCTCCACCACGCCGTAAACCTCCGCGCCCTCCTGCGGACGTAGAAGCCGCACCTGCTCAGATTCCGCGCTGGTGGTGCAATACTCTTGCGGCGCCACCTCGTAACCGTGTTCCGCCGCCCACTGCCGCAACCATTCCCGTCCGGCGGCATCTTGAACCTCATCCAATACCAACATCACCTTCTCCGTAATATTGGTACGGCAGAACTGATTGGCACGTTTACCGGTGTGACTATCAATCTCCACCCGTTGGAACCAATCACGAGTGGAATCAGGAGGCAAGTTGTCTTGGGAGAAGATGTCGCTCTCCCGTTCGGGGCAATAAGATGAAGGTTCTGCACCGGAGAGCGCGCAGACCTCTCTTTCCACGATGCCTTGCGGGCGCGGGAAATTGCGCGGCGGCGTATTTTCCAACGCGCGGATCATAAAAGCATTCCAGATCGGAGCCGCACCCACACTACCCGGCACATGGTTCATCTCCGAGTTATCATTATTCCCTACCCAGACCCCGGCGACCAGATCGGGCGTATAGCCAACCGTCCAAGCATCCCGAAAATCATTCGTAGTCCCGGTCTTTGCCGCGGCCGGACGGTCGGGCAGCTCCAACATGTTGGGACAACCAAAGGATGGGCAACGCGCTCCCCGGTCAGAAAGGATATTCGTGAGGAGATAAGCATCCTGTGCAGAGATAACTTGCTCGCCGTGCGGCTTGCGATTATCAACTAACAGCTGCCC
>JAIOSN010000293.1 GCA_021107605.1 Anaerolineae bacterium
AGCTCGGCCCCGAACCGGCGGGCCACCGCCTCGCCCAGCCACGCCTCCGGCTCCGCCGCGATCAGCGCGCCCAATGGCACCGCATCCGCGTCAGAGAGTACCTGCGAAGGTGCTGTGGGATGCGCGCCAATCCACAACTCTGCGTAAGGTCGGCCCGGTTCCACCGCCTCCCCCAAAAACCGGGGAATAAACGCCGCCGCGTCTCGCGTTCCCCAGACGTAATGTTGTATTCGATTGCGCAACCGGTAAGGTCGCGCCGCCAGTTCAAATTCTTTTATCATCTCAACCTCCTCATAAGCTAAAGATGGTCACAAGCCTGGCGACTGAAGTCGCGGCTACTCCTGCGAAGTCCACCTGCGTGGACTAGCGCGCTAATAGCTGTGGCCGATATAATTTTCTCGCGGCCAATAGCCCCGAAAATAGAAATAAGAGACCGTAGATGAAGAAGAGCAGGAGGTATCCGGCCCCCGGTATCTCCGGGACGTGTAAGGTGACGTAATCGGCGATGGGGCCGCCGATATAGGAGCCAATCGCGCCGGCGCCCGCACCGGCCAGATTGGCTATGCCCAGATAACGTCCGGCCTCCTCTTGTGGGACCAGTTCCACACCCATCGCCCAGTTCGCTGTGTAGAAGACGCCAGTTGCCAGACCGATGATGGCTCCGCCGGCATAAATGGAAGTCAATGTGGGAGCCAGGAGTAGAAGAAACGTCCCCGCGCCAGCGGCCAACCCGCTGGCAGTTACGAGATACCCATTGCCCCACCGGTCAGTCAACCAGCCGCTGGGCAATACTGCGAGGAGCAGCGTGATTCCGACCACCAACATCACCCGGCTGGCCGGCGCGGCAGCTTCCTCGGCACTCAGGCCCAGCCGCGCCTGGATAAAATAGAGGACAAAACTGGAGAGGTTGAAGGCCCCGACCAGGAAAGCCAAACGGTTGATCACCCACCAGGTAAACACAGTGGCCGCGCTCGTTTTGCTGCGGCCTAGTGAGATACGGATGCTGATCCAGACTCCGCCCACAATGGAGCCGCACATAGCTAATAAACCCACGGTTCCCATCCCCAAAAAGATCGGCCAGCTGCCGGCGACCGCCAACCAGAGCTTGCCACTCCAATTGACCAGCCCGCCCAGACCCAATATCACGCCGGTAAAGGCCCCTGTCATAAATACCAACCGCCCTAGAGGGTTCCAGTCAATAGGGTCGGGAGCGTTTTGAAGAGGCGCCTCCGGCGCCAGCATGGTCAATGCCAATGTGGCTGCCAGCACACCGGAGACAACCAGGAGTCCGGCCGGCAGCCGTCCGGCGCTGATCAGCGGCGCGATGGCAAAGGCGACCAGAATCACCGGTAAAGGCACCTCAAAGAGAGCTTTGCCCCCCGAAAAGATACTCCGTTTTTCTGGCGGTACTAGATCTGGGATTAGACCTTGCACCGCGCCGAGGGAAGTGTTCACCGCCGCTTGCAGGAGGAGATACGCGCCGAAGAAATACCAGAACCCGCGCAGCCCCTCCATTGCGGTGATGTGCAGGAAGGCCACGATGACCAGGAAGATGGTTAGCGTGCCGCCGAGGATAAAGGGCCGCCGCCGTCCCCATCGCGCGCGGCAGTGATCGGAGAGCAATCCCATGACCGCTTGAGTGAGCAAGCCCACCATCAAGCCACCCAATCGTAGCCGGCCAAAGTAGGCGCCTTGCGCTGCCCTTCCCACGAACTGCTGCACCAACAAGGGAAGCACCAGGGGCAACATAGTCTGGTTAAGGACGCTGATACCCAAGTGATGCGCGTTGATGGTGATGAAATCGTACCAGCGTAACTCTCTGGACCCGGCAACTCCTTGCCGGGTCATTCCGCGAGCCGCGCCAACCAGATACCCACCTCGTACAACGCGATGAAGGGTAACATCACCATCAGCATGACAAAGGGGTCTGTGGTCGGGGTGATGATGGCTGCCACAAGTGCCGCGCCAAAGATCACAAACTTCCGCGCCTTGCACAGAGCGGCGGATTGCACCAATCCCACCCGCGCCAGGAAGTAGAGCACTAACGGGGTCTGGAAAATTAACCCGAGGCTCAACAACGTCGTGGTGACGAAAGAGAGATATTTCTCCAGCGAGTAGGTGCTCTGCACCGTGCTCGGTAGAAACTCACGTAAAAAGGGTAGCGTAACCGGCAAAAAAGCCCCTAAGGTAAATCCGCCGCCCAGGATAAAAGCCAAGAGCGATCCTGGTATTAGCAGCCAGAAGTATTTGCGCTCAGCTGGATAGAGGCCCGGTCTGATGAAAGCGTAAAGTTGATAGAGCAGATAGGGCAAGGCTAAGAGCACCCCCAGCCAGAGAGAGACCTTGAAGTAAACGATAGGGGCTTCTGTCGGCCCCAACACAATCACCGCGCTCTCTCCTAGCGGCCAGAGTAGCCATTCGATCACCGGCTTGGTGATCAGCGAGCCTACCACTGTGCCACCGCAGACCGCCAGCACCGCCCGCAGGAGCCGGAAGCGCAGTTCCGCGAGGTGCTCAAGCGGTGTCATTTTGCGATCCCGCATCTGTTCCTCCCCCTAGCTCTTCATTATCCGTCTCCAATGTTTGGAGCAGCTCGCTCCAGAACGCTCTGCCCTGGTGCAGGTAGCTGCCCACGGTTTGAGCTATCTTTAGCAGTTCCTCCGGGCCAAAGAAGAGCAACCCAATCAGTAGCACGAGCAATAATTCGCCGCCGCCTACATTTAGCATATCCATCTGATCTCACTTATCTGAAGTTTGGTTAAATCAAATGTCAACCACAGATTACGCAGATAACCGGAGGTTGCCATTTGTTGATTTGCTTTAGAAATCCCAATCGGTTTTGGGGGAGGGCAAGCAGAGCGTCACATCCAGCTGCTCCAATAATTCTGGTGGGCCTTCCAGATTGGTCGTGACCGCTAGACCGGTCGCCGGACGGGTTCCCAACCAGAGCCGCGTGAAAGCGTTAACTGAAGCCGTGAGTGTCGGCAAAGTTGCCTCGCTGCCGCGCGCAGCCTCAGATTCCGTCCCCAACGTGATGACGTACTCGCCCGTCACGCCACGCCAGGAGGCATCAGCGGGCAGGTAACGCTCGATCGGATCGGCCAGACATAAGTTAAAGCGTACCGTCTCCCCGCGCAAATGCGTCTGCGCCAAGCAAGCCGGGATGTCGTTCATCCGCACTTGCCAGTAAGCACTGGAGGACATGCGGTTCTCATATTGTGACTTTTCTGTAAGCTGCCGGAACCGGAACGGCTGCTGGAGGAAATCTTGTAGCTGAATACCGCTTGGCTCGCGCATCCTGACTAAGCGCACTTGATCCCCCAGGCTTTTGACGAGCGCCAGCAATTCCAAGAATTGCTCCC
>JAIOSN010000138.1 GCA_021107605.1 Anaerolineae bacterium
ATATTAAGGAGAGTGACATGGGTATAGCGATTTATCAAGTTGATGCCTTTACAGAAAAGCCGTTCCGAGGGAACCCGGCTGCGGTCTGTATCCTACCTGAACCAGGCGCGACGGCCTGGATGCAGAATGTGACGCGGGAGATGAATCTATCAGAAACAGCCTTTCTTCACCGGCAAGAGGATGGCTTTAACCTGCGTTGGTTCACGCCCGCTCTTGAGGTTGATTTGTGCGGTCACGCCACGCTGGCGAGTGCGCACATATTGTGGGAGACTGGTTTGCTGGCGGCAGAAGAGGTGGCGCGATTTCATACCCGGAGCGGGTTGCTGACGGCAGAGCTCCTGGGTGCGGAGATCGAGTTGAACTTCCCGGCGACGCCCCCCACGAGGGCGAGTGCGCCGGCGGAGTTGATTGAGGTGCTGGGCGTGGCCCCGGTATATGTTGGCAAGAGCCGGTACGATTATATAGTGGAAGTAGAGTCAGAGGAAGTGGTCCGGGGTTTGCAGCCAGACTTTGCACAACTCAAGAAAGCATCAGCTCGGGGGATCATGGTCACAAGTGTTGCTTCGTCTGAGGAGTACGATTTCGTCTCACGTTTCTTTGCACCAGTGGTGGGAGTTGACGAGGACCCGGTGACGGGATCGGCCCACTGTTGCCTGGGGCCTTTCTGGAGCGAGCGACTGGGAAAAGATAAGCTAGTAGCATATCAAGCGTCAGCGCGCGGGGGTGTAATACGGGTTCGAGTGGCGGGCAAGAGAGTCTACTTGGGCGGGCGAGCTGTCACAGTTTTGCGCGGGGAGCTGGTCAATTGCTAAGGAGTCCGGCCTAATCCGCACCACCCGTGCATACAAATCGGCGGACTCGCATGGAAGTAATCCGGGGCTCTGGGACTTTGCATGGTTGGTGCAGCGCGACGTAAATTTTTCACCACAGATTACACGGATTGCACTGATTTTTGTTACTACTCAGGCGGGATAGACCTCCGAGGTCTGGATACAGGTTTTGCTGGTCAAAGTACCTCCTCAGACCGAGATTCCGCCACCCAGCAGCGGATTTGTGTGTAGACCTCTGAGGTCTGAAATAGGCCAACCTGAGTAGTAACCAGATTTTTATCATTTTATCCGCTTTTTTTCTTAGCGTCTTGGCGGGGAGATATCTCTTCCCACCGGAATCAACATGTTTACCCTAAAATTTTTTCTCAGTGCCCTCCGCGTCTCTGTGGTGAGCTAACGTGACCCCCCCCCTGAATTGCAATCTTCTCTTTCTCGCCTTATAATAAGAAAGAATTTGTGGGCGGTTACTACTCAAAAACCAGCTTTCAAGGAGGGTATTATGAAAGACGAAACACCGATTGCAGAAGAGATCGCGCAAGATGAACCGTCAGAAACCCCTCGGATTGATATCAATAACGCCTCGGCACAGGAATTGACCGCGTTACCGGGTATCGGTGCAGCAATGGCCGCGCGGATCGTCGTGTATCGCGAGGAACACGGGCCTTTCCTGCTACCGGAGGAGATCTCCGTCGTCCCGGGCATCGGGACGGCCAGCTATGAACGCCTCGCTGGCCGGTTGAAAGCCATCATACCCGAAGAGCTGCCCATCAGTGCAGACGACGAGAAGCTGGAAGAATTCCCCCTGTTCCCGGAGCCGGATATCCCAAAGGAGACGGACGGTGATATAGCCCTCGCTGAAATCGAAGCCTCGGAAGAAGTGGAGCTGGCAGTGGAGGAAGAAGAAGTGTCAATAGAAGATGAGCTGCCGGCAGAAAAGATAATCGCTGTTGAGGAAATGCCCGTGGCTAAATCTGAACCGCAGGCAGAACATTCACCGCCGGAACCGGTGCCAACTCCGCCCTCCCCCACGCCACCACAGCCGCGCAAAAACGCCGAATTCGGCTGGTTCTGGACAGCCCTGTTAGGCGGCTTCTTAGGCATGATCTTCGCGCTACTCGTTCTGGCCGGCATCAACGGCTCATTAGATATCACCCATAGTCAGGCACTCATCGCGGTGCGCGCCGATATGGAAAACGTCTCCGCCAAGATGGAATCGCTGCAAGGTGATATCAGAGGTCTCCGCCAACGTCTGGACAGCCTGGAGGGATTGACCGCCCGGATGGAAGATGCCGAGACGCATGTGGAGCAATTAGAGAGAGAGTTGAGCGAGTTGGCAGCAAAGGCCACCGCCTTGCAAACGGAGGACAAGAATTTAGCGGGCGAAATCGAGACAATGGAGGACAATCTCAGCATTCTGGAGAAGGGAGTAGAGAAATCCCACGCTTTCTTTACCGGCATGCGTGAGTTAATCACCAAGATCTTTGGCAAGGCGGCAACGGAAGGCCCATCACCGGATTACGCGCCCAGTGAAGAAGTCTCACCGGTATCCACGCCCACCCCCACGCCTAATGAATAAAGGAGAATTAGACATGACACAATATGAAAACCAATCACGTTCCACGCATCCGGTACTGAGCGCCATCGGGACCTTCTGCAAAGTTTTGCTACGCTTGTTAGCAGTCATAATCATCGGCGCCCTGATCGGCGGGGGTCTCTACTACGGCGTGCCCTGGGTCCGCCGCACATTGGTCCGCCCAGTAGAGGAAAATCGCGCGCGTATCGTCGCGTTAGAATATCACACCCGGCAGAGCAGAGAGCGGGTGCAGGAAGAGACCGAGGTTCTGCAAGCGCGGCTCGCTACCCTGGAGACAAAAATAGGAGCTCTGGAGGAGAGAGCCGGAGTCCAGGAGGCGAATCTGGCCAGCCACGAGGAAGAGATCCAGCGGCAAGGAGAGGAGCTCACGCAGGTACCGGCGAGTATCAGCGCGCTGGAGAAAGAGATTACCGCACTGGAAAGAGAGCTCAACTCTCAAGCGAAAGCGACCACGGAACTACAAGCAGATTTTGAGATATCTCTGGAAAATCTCGCGGCGCGGGCGACGGATAACAAAGGGTACGCCGCAACGCTATCCGGCCGTCTGGCGCTTATGCAGACGGCTCAAGATCTGCTCAAAGTGAAACTCCTCCTCTTGGAAGAGAACCCCCGCATAGCGCGCGACACAGTGACCTTGGCCCTCACCCATCTAGAGGACGCCTGCTCTCTGCTGCCTGCGCAAATTGAGCCTCTGACGCAATTACAAACCCGGATGGAAGAGTTGGACCGGCTGATCGAAGATGACTCCTTCCGCGTGGGGCCAGCCATAGAATCGCTCTGGGCTGATGTGATGGAACTGGTACTACCGTCCACAGTGATACCAGAGCAACCGGCTTCGGCAGCGACCTCTCCAATTCCCACTCCTACGCCTTCACCGTAGAATCAACCAGCAGTAGCAGCAAGCCCTGGGAAGTTAACTTCCCAGGGCTTTTTTCTAGCACGCTAAGAGCTCACGCGCGGCTATGGTATGATGGACGGCAATGAGAAAAGATAGCTCACCACCGAGACACGGAGAGCACTGAGAAAAAAATTTACCGCAAATACGCCGTGGTTTGCAGCTAGGCCACGCTACCAGAGACCGCGGAGGTCTTATCTTAATGACCTTGGGGTAAACATGACTTTCCTGAAGGAAAAGTGATTTTCCACCAAGTCACCAAGATTCATTAATTCTTCGCGCCTTGCGCCTTAGCAGTGAAATGTTTGGTTTCTCAATAAATTCAAGTGCAACTTACAGAGGAGAGAAAAAAAATATATGAGCCACCCATTCCAATTCGACCTCTTAGCAACTGAAGGGTCAGCCCGCGCGGGCGTTTTCCAGACAGCGCACGGTCCGTTGCCCACGCCAATCTACGCGCCGGTGGGAACCCAAGCCACGATCAAGGCCCTGACACCCCGTCAAGTAAAAGAGGCTGGTGCGATTCTGGTGCTGGCTAACACTTACCACCTCTATCTCCGCCCCGGCGACGAGCTGATAGCAGAGCTAGGCGGGCTGCACGAATTTATGGGCTGGGATGGCCCGTTGCTCACCGATTCCGGCGGCTTCCAGGTTTTTAGTCTCGCGGGGCAGAAGCAGGGAAAGAAGTCACTCCGCACAATTGATGAGAACGGCGTAACTTTCCGGTCGCATATCGACGGTTCCCTGCACCGTTTCACCCCGGAGCGGGTGATGGAGATTGAGCAAAATTTGGGGGCCGACATCGCGATGGTCTTGGACGAGTGCGCTCCTCCCTATGAACGGGATTACTGCGAGCAGGCAATGCAACGCACTCACGCCTGGGCCGTGCGTTGCCAGACAGCTCACACTCGTGCGGACCAGGCACTCTTTGGGATTGTACAGGGCGGCGTATTCCCCGATCTGCGCGAGGAGAGCGCCCGCTTCCTCACCGCGCTGGACTTCCCCGGTTACGCTATCGGCGGGCTTTCCGTGGGCGAGAGCAAAGAGGAGATGCACGCGATGTTGGAAGTCGTCACGCCGGTACTGCCGGCCCACGAACCACGCTACCTGATGGGCGTCGGCACGCCGGTGGATTTAGTGGAGAGCGTCGCGCGCGGCATCGATATCTTCGATTGCGTCTATCCCACGCGCGTAGCTCGCAACGGCACCGCGCTCACGCGCACCGGACGGCACAACCTGAGCAACGCCCCCTACGCCAATGACCCCGCGCCTCTGGAGGCCGGCTGTAGCTGCTACACTTGCACGCACTTCAGCCGCGCCTACCTCCGCCATCTGGTGATGGCCAAAGAGATGTTGGCCGCTACCTTACTCTCCATCCACAATCTGCACACCATGTTGACGCTCATCAAGGATATACGAGAGGCTATTCTCGCTGGCCGCTTTGCGGATTTCCGGGCGGAGTTCTGGGCAGCGCGCGAACGCAAAGCGTAAAGAGAAACCGCCGAGACGCAGAGGGCGCAGATAAATACTGATCTCTTGCTTTTTAATCTGCGAGCGCAGCCTGCGTTTATCTGTGTCCCGTATTTCAGTGAAATCAAGAATGTCTTTCCGAAGGTAAAATGCTAGCACATTGCACGGGCTGCCCATTGAGAGTCTTTCCCTAACGCTTGTTCGGCTCGCGTTGACCAATCACTTTCCAAATACAAGTACGCGATAATATTTGTATCAACAACTATCATGGCCGGCCAGCCTTCTTTGCTCGCATGAATTCTTCATCTGTGAGCGGAGAATGTTCTGTCATTTCCCGAATCTTTCGCGCTCTTGCCAATATCAGTTCCGGGCTAATTTGCTGGCTACGGACAACTTTTTCAATGCAGAAGATGATCTCGCTATTGATGCTACGTCGATTTATTTCTGCAGATCTCTTCAATTTTTCGTAGATATTTGGCGGGATATTCTCAACCGTAAAAGCAGTCATGCGATACCTCCATTTTAGTTCCCATACAAAGCCATTACGGATAAGTTTTGACAAACTGCTCCATATCAGCAACCAATCCGTCCAGATCTACTGACCTAGAACAAATCCATCAGCTCTCAACCTCAGCTACTTCGCTCAAGTGCTCGAAAGGAAAATCGCCTTCTATCGCTGTAGTATTTATCTCTGTTACCTTTCCAGTAATTGTAGACATCATAGCAACATTATAGGACGAAATGGCTCAAAGTTCAAAAGGGGGCAGTGAGACGAAAATGCGCCTAACGACTCGCGCTTGGGCGGCTTTTGAAGTTTTCTTACATCCTGGGTGATGCCGTTTTCAGGGCGAATACTTCTCAGGGACAGTCTCTTGTAACTTTATCCAGGCCTCCGCTACTGTCAACCCAACTATCTCGTGCCAGGGCACTCTTGCCCGTTCATCTTGGATGATTTGCCTCAACTCGGCATCTGCCCTGCTCTCCATCTTGGATAAAAAGTAGAGCAATTCATCTACCATCTCCTGGCTTACTCGCACTGTGGAGCCTTCTCCATCCAACAAAGCATCCACATCGGGTGAGTACAAGTCAATCACACGCCACGTTTGCTCCACCGTTGCCTCGTCATACCATAGCAACATCCCCAACTGATTCCAGTGAGTATGTCCCAGATCCAGGTAATGCTGCCCAAGAGGCGTAGACGGTAAAAGCTCGCTACACAGCCGGTGAAATATAAGAGTAGTCTCAACGAATCGATAGGGCTGCTCTGATAGGGCGATATGACGCAATGCTTGCACATTGGGCATCGGGAAAAGCCATCCCACTACCATCCCCACGAGAATCAATCCAACTGCTGATAGAAGTCGTTTCCACTTGTTGTATCTCATTGCTTCACCTCCTGAACATCTACACATCGAGCAAAAATTTTTCGTATCATCTCAATAAGATGGGGCCAGACCTCCGAGGTTTATCAGGCGGCGCCCTCCAGGAAGTTATTGCGGGCCGGTTGTGGGATCTCTGAAATATCCGTACTGCCCAAACCTCGGAGGTCTAAATGGCTACTGATCATGCAGCGACCGCCC
>JAIOSN010000037.1 GCA_021107605.1 Anaerolineae bacterium
GCGGGTGGGCATAGCTCCTTTAGGACGCAGATGAACGCTGATAAACGCTGATTTTTTGCTTTTATCTGCGAAAATCTGCGCGAATCTGCGTCCGCTCTTGAACTTTGCAGGGTGGCTGAGTAGTAACGATTTAAGCAACTAATCCTTCTTCCAGCCTAAATCGGCGGCGCGAGTGAAAGATGCTTGCGCCGCTGTGTTTTGTCCTAGCAACATGAGGGACCTGCTAGCTGCAAATTGCACTCCAAAGTGGCACGCAGAATGATGGTAATAGGCGCCCACTCCAATCCCAGCTTGCCTAACGCCGTCAGGTAATACTGGGGTGCATACAGCTCCCTTGAACAATCATGGCTCTCCTTTAACCCTTGCATGGAACGCGAGGGTTGCGTTCCATGGGGTTTGTGTTATGTTAGCCCAGGTATCCGCAAAACCCGATAAACTTATGTTCAAAGGAGAACTACCTATGTTTGTTGTCCAACGTTCTGTCCGCAAGTGGTCACTGGTACATGTTTTGGCTATTTTGATCTTTCTCACTCTGTGGTGGTTATTGCCCCTGGTTGTGGCCCGGCAAACGGTCGCGGCGGCACTTAACACCACACCGACACCCAGAGCTGTGTATGCAACCCCGGCAGAAAACCTTGCATCTGCCGCCCTCGAGACGGAGGCTGCGAGCGTTTTGCACCGAGAAGAACTGCACAGCCCTGGTTACCTTCCCGAATCGCTGGCGTCAACTTCCCCATCCACAACGTCTAACTCTCTCCCTATCTCTCTCGTTGAACCGGTTTACAGTCGTCAAACTATCACGGAATTCCTTAAAACAGACACCTATGCAATGATTGAGAAGCAGGATGATCACGATCTCGCTAGGTTACTCGGAACGGATTCCTCCAAAGGGGGCTCCTGGTATGCGTATGGCGGCACCGATCTACGTATTTTTCCGGATTACTATGAGATCAACGGTACCCCTGACGATACGATCGACGATCAAGACAATACGTCTTACAATATCACGTGGCTGGGAGAGATTGGCGGTATCTACGGGACTGATCTCTGGGTCAGGAAGGTGTCCGGGGAGACAGCAGGAACTCCGGTCAAGGCGATCGAGGTCCTATTCAGCGTCGGCGATGGGCCTATTGAAGAAGTGACTCTAAAGATTTTTTACTATGCTCATCCCTACGTCCACATCGTCACTAAGGAGAATGTTGAGCTTCATGATGGTGATACCTTTAGTACGCAAGTCTTGGGCGGCGTAGGCGCTGAGATTGACTATGTCCAGGTGAAGATTGATGCCATCCGCCACCATGACATCGGGGCCATCAACAATCCGATGGGGATCGCTGAGATCAAGACTGCAGGAGTGGTATTAATGGAGATCGGCCCGCTGGAGCAAGCAACTCTCCTAAACTACACGACGCTTAAGGGGGTTCCACAAGGCCGGCCGTCCAGGACCACTATTACCTGGACGCAAGAGATCACCAGCACCTGGGCCACAACAGTCACGGTGCCAATGACTAACACGGGGGGCGTGACGGTGACAGGAACTGTCATCACGTTAACCGTACCCGGCGAGTTAGAGTTGCTGCCCGACCCGGGTTGCGTGACCTGCCCGTTAGAATCCCGGGTACTGGGCGACATTGTACCGGGGGAGGTCATCACGGCACAATGGCTCGTCGCCACCACATGGCCCACCAACACGGCGACCCCCACAGACTATGTCTGGCCGGTTTCCATCCAGGCTGTGGCGGATAACGTCATTATTGAAGAGATAACGGGCCAGATTGGGGCGGAGATAGTCTACGACAGCGGTTACGAGATGGGGCGCAACGCGTACTATCCCATCAATTCTCCAGGTGGCGCATACTCTGACAGTGTTGGCCCCATCAATTGGGGCTTGAGTCATTTGCAGCGGCGCTGGGAGATATTCAAAGAGATATACCGGAAGGAAAATTTACCTTCTTCCCCTCTACTTGCCGATAAGAAAATTGGGTTCTATTTCGCGGCGATTCACCCTCGGGCTTTCGATGCTTACTGTTCAGGAATATCCGTATCGAATGAAGAACGGTTGAGCGGATGCGCCGATCTCCCCGGTTGTGGTGGGGCGCAGGATCTCTGGCTCTGGTCCCAACAATCCAGCAATGAGACCATCTTCAAGGAAGAGATGGAGAAATATCAAGGGAAGATACTTACTGAGGAAGCCTTGACTTTCGACTTAACACAGATGGCACGGGCCGAGACATTGCCGCCGGACTATCGCAATAACGAGGTCTTTGGGGCCGTACAGGATGCCATAGAGAGCAATACCACCGACCGCTGGGTGCTCCAGTTCTTGCCCAGGAGATCGGACCTGGTGGGAAAAACCTTCCAGGAGGTTATGGAGGAAATTGGCAACGCTCACACGGTGGTGCCATACATGGTCACGGAAAGCGCTTGGGGTAAACGTATCTACATCTACGATCCGAACAAGCCAGAGGGCAATCTCAGTTCTCCCTATTCCAGTGTTAATGCCGTGCGAATTAGCGCTGATGGGTATTTTCAGTATGATGGGTGGAAAGACAAGTCTGATCAAAGCAATCCGGATAATGTTCGAGATATCCTGACCGCCTTCCCCTCTGATTTTTACCGCGACGCCGGGCTGTTACCCTTCTCTGCATACAATCTTTTCGGCGTCCTCAGCCCGGCTCACCTGGCCGTGACGGACGATCAGGGACGCGCGTTGGGTATCCAGGCTGGTCAGTTCGTGGCCCAGATCCCCAATAGCGGGCCGATCCCGGGAGTGTCCAAAGAGATCTACGCCGTGCCGCCCGAGGAAGCTCCCCACGTGGTAGCCACCCTTTGGGGTGACACGCCGGGAGATTATACTTACTTCCAGTTTCAGGGTGACGGACTGTTCCGCATCCAGGACGCCAGTGTGACCGCCACTAGTGTGGACACGGTGGACGTGAGTGCGGACGGTCTGACGATGCGCTATGCCACCAACGACGCGGCCAAAACCTACTCGGCCGTGCTGGTCAAAGAGGGAGCGGATTACAGCCGGACTTACACGGCGGCCCACACCTCTTTGACGGCTGGCGAGGCGGTCACTTTCCAGGTCAGTGCCGATCTCTCCACTTTCACCTACATTAACCCGGGTGGAGCCAAGCAGTACGACCTGGGGTTGGAACAGAGGGGGGTCTACTCCGGGGCCGTGCTCATTTCCAACCTGGAAATCGGCGCGAACGAGGCGCACATCGTTAGTGTTGAGGATTGGGGTTCTCTCGAGACAACTCGTATTACACTTGGTGTGGACGAGGGGAATGATGGCAGTATAGACAGGACCATTGTCCTGCAGGGGCAACCGGACGACGACGCCCCGAACTCAATGGAGGGAGTGACTGAAACCAGTCCCAACAATATCAGGATTGAGCGCACCATCGCCCCCAGCGGCGACGAGGATTGGTTCCGCTTTGAGTTGACGGAGGAGGCGGAGATCAAAATCGAACTCAACGGACTGCCGGCTGACTACGACCTTTATCTTTACACCGCAAGCGGGGAGCTGCTTGACGCCTCAACGCACCGTGGCAGTAGCGGGGAGCGGATTCACCTCCGGCATCAACCGGCGGGGTTCTACTACGTGCAGGTGGTAGGATACGCTGGAGCCTGGGACGCGAGCGACACTTATCGGTTGTACTGCAAGGTCAAGGTCAAAAAATAGCACGGTAAGGGGAGGAGAAGTGTGATGAGAGCTAACGAATCTGCCCAGAGCGGCAAGTCGCGACGCGGGCCTAGCTGGCGGCCGCTGCTTATCGGGGGGCTGCTGGTCAGCATGTTGGCCTGCCGGTGTTGGGGGCCGTTCCAACATGCGCGGCAGCTCATCACGCCCACCAACACCATCGGTTTTCAAGAGCTGTGGCGCCTGGAAGTCGGCGGCCACGAGCGCCAGACGTTATTGGTCGCCGACGTGGACGGCGATGGGGCCGAGGAGCTGTTGCTGAGCACCGCGGAGGTCAACCAACTACTCGTGATCGAGGAGGGACAGATCACGGGGGAGGTGCAGCTCCAGGTACCCGAGCGGGCCATGTGGGAGCACAGCGAGGTGCTGGCAGATACTCATCTGGCCAAGATTCTGTCTACCGGTTTCACGTTGAGCTTGGTTGATCTCTCCACAGGCAGCGTCGTGGAAACTCTGGGGCAGCTAGATCGAAAGGTGGTCGGAGATGGGGCGGTAAGCTACGGTGACATACTGGGCGACGCCCAGGACGAGTTTATGGTAACCTGGTATGTAGGCGATCCGCAAGGCCATCAGCAGGAGTGGGAAACCGCGATCTTCAATGCTGCGGGGGCAGAGTTATGGCGGCGCAATATTTTGGTGCGGCGCATCCTGTACACGGGAGACTTAGATGCAGATGGAGAGAAAGAGAGCGTGACCGCAGACTGGAAAATACTGGACAGTCAAGGCCACGCAGAGGAAATTGGGCCAGGGGATCACGACTCTATGCTACTCTGGGTTGGCGATCTAGGGGGAGACGGCGCCGTGGAATTGGTGGCCGGACTCCACTCTGGAGCGATGGGGGATTCCGTGGGAGTATATACGGTGAATGGCAAACGCGAGTGGTCGTACGAGCTGGAGGAGCCGCGGTTCGGCGCCGTGGGCGACATAGATGGGGATGGGAAGCAAGAGATCGCTGCTTTTGACCGGCACTATAGCGGATGGGGAATCTCCGCGCGCGCAGTTGCTAGTCCTGCTCAAAGTTGGATCTTCTTGTTCGACGCCAGTGGTGAATTGCTGTGGAACTGGATGGCAGAATTGAGTGTGGATGTCTACCCCGGTGGCTTTGCTGATGTGAACGGCGATGGGTGGGATGAACTGGTGTTTTTCCAATACGGGCCTTCACCTAAAACGCTGTACGTCTATGGTGTCCATCATGTGACCGGCCGGTGAGAATTGCCGCGCTTATCGGCAGTGCCCGCGCATATTCCCACCCCGACAAATACGGTAACAGCGACATTTGCGTCATTAACAAAAAGAGGCTCCCTCTCGTAGGGAGTCTCTTCTTCGCATCATGTGGATAGTTAGCCATTAGCCGTTAGCTGTTAGTCGTGAGTTGTTAGCTTTAAGCAACTAATCCTTCTTCCAGCCTAAATCGGCGGCGCGAGTGAAAGATGCTTGCGCCGCTCTGTTTTGTCCTAGCAACATGAGGGCTTCTCCCTGTAGTTGGTACGCCTCCGCCGCGG
>JAIOSN010000128.1 GCA_021107605.1 Anaerolineae bacterium
ATACTTGACCCTTTTGCGGGGGTGGGTACCGTAGGGTTAGCCGCCGTGAAAGCCCAACGACGCTTTGTCTTAATTGAAGAGAATCCCGAGTACACAGCTGAAATTTGTCAGCGAGCCAGAATATGGTTAGGAAAAAGAGAAGTAGAGGACGTCTTCCTCATTGATTGTCCCCCCATTTATACCGCTGATCTACTATTGTAAGCAATAGCATGAACTCCAAATCAAACACTGCCCCTTTCAAAAATGCGCCTCTACACCCATCGCGAAGTGATAAACAAAAACAGGAGCATTCCATGGTGAAGTCCCTTTCAAAGATAGAGAGCCTATTGAATTTAATGGGCAATGAATATGAAGAACTGCTGAGTAAAAGTGGACCGGAGCTAGTAAAAAAACTAGGCATTGATACCATCAAAACTATGGTATTCGATGTTCTGTCGGGAAAAAACCTGCGGGACTCCACCGAAACCTTAACACGACGCCGGTTGGCGCTATTAAACACTGCTACTGTCGCCATGTTCCTTAAAGGCGCTGAAACTCAACCTGACTTCATCCAAGATTTACCACAAATCGCAGAGAGGATATTAAAACAAAAGCGGCTATCCAAAGCTGAAAAATGGGTGGCACAATGGGCATTGGGACTCACCGGCAAAGCCCTGCAAAATGTTCTACGTGACGATGCTACCTTGCTGGCAGAATATAGAGAACGCTACGTAACTACTTGCGAGGAAGTCATCCAGGAGAGCATACAATCTTTTGGAGCCTTGAATGGTGAGGTGAAACTTGGCGAGCATGCTATCACCGAGCTAAGTTGGAAATTCATGGTCTACCTATTGGCTACCGTTGGAGCACAGACGCTAACTATCCATGGCTCTGATAAGTCAATCCATGGCAAGTTGTTCGAGCCTCTGATACTGGGAACATTGTTAAGCATTCTTGGTTTTAAATACATACCAGTGGCCGACAATCGAGATTACACCGAGCGCACGTTTTGGTTATCCTCATCCACTAGTGAACAGAGAGAAAGCGATGCCACGGCTCTTATAAAAGCTGGCCAGGGAGTACGTTTCGACATTGGTTTCATAGGACGCGGAAATACAGAAATTTCCCTGGACAAGGTAACACGTTTTGCGCATGAAAGCGAGCTGAACGATTCTAAATGGTTCATGGCAACCATTATAATTGTTGACCGCATCGGGAAAGGTAGCCAAATCCAAGAAATAGCGCAAAAAGTCGGCGGCGATATTGTTCAAATGAGTATGGGATACTGGCCCCAAGAAGTTGCTCAAATACTTCACCGCAGGGTAGGTTTCGAGCATCCCTTGGTCAATATGCCACGCTCTGAAATTCGAGAATACTTACGAAAATCTATCAGCTCAATTGAGTTGCTAGATTTCTTATCTTAATCGGGATACAACTTGAGCTGGTGTCCTCATCAGGCCCACTAGTGGTCGGAATACCATTCCGGCTTACATAATAAGGAGAGATTTATGAAGATCAACATCACGCTTAACGGCAAGGAAAAAGAATTCGAGATTGAGCCACGCGAGACGCTCTTCCATCTATTGCGCCGCTCCGGCATATACAGTGTGAAGTTCGGCAGTGAGGACGGCACGGGCGGATACAGCACGGTGCTGCTAGCCGGCAAGGTACGTAACAGCATCACCACGTTAGCCGCGCAAGTTGATGGTGCGGAAATCCTCACCGTTGAGGGGTTGAGCGGACATCAACGGCCCGGCTGGAACGTCAAAGCCAGCTGGCATCCCATCCAACGCGCTTTCATCGAGCTGTGCGCCATCCAGAGCGGTTATGATACCCCCGCGCTGATTTTGGCCGCCAAAGCGCTCCTGGATCGCAATCCCTCCCCCACCGAGGCGGAAGTACGCGACGCCATCAGCGGCATCCTCTCCCGCGAGACGGGTTACGTCAAGCCGGTGGCAGCGATCTTGCGCGCCGCCGCCTATCTGCGCGGTGAGGAGCCGGAGCCACTAGAGGGCGGCCCCGGCAACGAGATGTTCACGATGCCAGAAGGACTCCTCCCCCCACCGGAGGAACCGGAACCACTGGCCAGCGGGGGCAGCAGCAGGACGCAGACCAGCGTTACGGTGCAGCCCCGGGTGATCATCACCGAGGAAGCCGCCGGCTTCTCCATAGTAGGCAAACCGCTCCCCAAAGTTGACGCGCCCAAGCTGGCCCAAGGCAAAATCGCTTTCGTCGCCGACTTCGAGCGGCCGGGGATGCTCTACGGCAAGATCCTCCACAGCCCGCACGCCCACGCCCGCATCACGGATATCGATACCAGCAGAGCCGAGGCGCTGCCCGGCGTCCACGCCGTGCTCTCCTACAAAAACGTGCCGCACATCGTCTATTCGACCGCCGGGCAATCCTATCCCATCCCCGGCCCGCTGGACTACGTCAGTTTTGGGCAGAAGGTGCGCTACGTGGGCGACCGCGTCGCGGCTGTCGCTGCCGAAACGCCGGAGATCGCCGAAGAAGCGCTGGAATTGATCACGGTGAAATATGAGGTGTTGGAACCGGTGCTCTCGATAGCTGCCGCGATGGCCGAGGGTGCGCCCATTATTCATGACCAAGATGATTACGTGGATTTCGCCGATAGCGATGCCAGCCGGAATCTCGCGGCCCAGGTAAAAATCGACCTGGGGGATGTGGATGAGGTGCTCTCCAACGCCGACCATACCTTCGAGACGCTGATCAACACACAGCGGATGAAGCATATTCCGCTGGAGCCGTGGGTCACACTCACTTACTGGGACGAGGACGACCGGCTGGTCATTATGACCTCAACGCAGGTCCCGTTCCATGTGCGGCGTATCCTGGCCCCCGTGTTGGGACTGAGCGAGGGACAGATCCGCGTTATCAAACCGCGCATCGGGGCCGCGTTCGGCAACAAACAGGAAATTTACGAGGATATCCCCGCACACCTGACCATCGCCACGGGTCGCCCCGTCTTCTTAGAACTGACCCGTGAGGAGCAGTTCATCTACTCCGTCCGCCGGCACGCCATCCGCGTCGGCTACCGCATCGGCGTGCAGAATGACGGCACCATGGTCGCCCAAGACCTCCGCGCCTGGAGCGACACGGGCGCTTACGGCGGGCACGCCCTCACGGTGCTCGGCAACACCGGCCACAAGACCCTGCCGATCTACAACACGCACACGCTCCGTTTCTGGGGAGAAACCTACTCCACCAACACCCCGCGCGCCGGCGCTTATCGCGGTTACGGCGTGACCCAGGGCGTCATCGCCACCGAGACGTTAGTCACCCAAGCGGCCGAGGCGTTAGGCATGGACCCGTTGGAGTTCCGGCTCAAGAACATCATCAAGCCGCACACCGAGAACATTATGAGCAAAGTATGGAGCGAGGGCCGCGAAGCGCAGGGCGAGATGATCGAGACCTGCGCGCTACATGAAGCAGCTATTCAAGGCGCAGCCGCCATCGGCTGGTACGATAAGTACGGCAACCCAGAATGGCATCAAGTCCCTGGCCAGCCGCACCTCAAGCGCGGCATAGGCGTCGTCTTCCTGATGCAAGGCTCCGGCATTCCCAACTTGGATATGGCCGCGGCCAGCCTCAAGATGAATGACGACGGCACCTTTAACCTGTTGATGGGCGCGACCGACCTGGGAACCGGCTCCGACACGGTGCTGGGCCAGATCGCGGCGGAGATGTTGGGTTGTTCATTAGACAACTTCATCATCCGCTCCTCCGATACAGACATGACGCCCTTCGATGTGGGCGCTTACGCCTCCAGCACCACTTACGTGAGCGGCGGCGCGGTCGCGCGCGCGGCGGAGAAGGTAGCAGAGCAGATCAAAGCGGTAGCCGCCGAGATGATCGGCGTGGAACCGGCGGAGCTCACGCTCAAGGAGAGCCGTGTCTGGACGGCGGAGGGCGATAGCCTCTCCTTCCGTGAAGTGGCGATGTACGCGCTCCACCAGCACAACCAACATCAGATTATGGGGCAAGCCTCGTTCGTCAGCCCGGTCAGCCCCCCACCCTACGCAGCCCAGTTCGTCGAGGTGGCGGTGGATACGGGGACCGGCCAGGTAACAGCGGATCGCCTCCCCAGCGCGCTAGATTCCGGCCAGAACACCAATCCACTCACAGCCAGCGGGC
>JAIOSN010000303.1 GCA_021107605.1 Anaerolineae bacterium
AACACCGCAGCCACCTCATCCTCAACAACAGCGCGTCAGGTGTTATTGGCGGCTGGCCGTATTCGTCCACTCAGTGACAATTTACGGAAGAAAAGCGCCCCTGGTGTGACCTTGGAAGAGATTAGAACTAGTCTGACACAGGCTGGTGGCCCTTCACTTAGCGAAATCGTGTTAGAGCAGCGAGGACGAGCGTTGTGAGCGATTACTATCTAGATGCTAGTGCGTTGGTCAAACGCTATTCCAATGAGGCTGGAAGTAACTGGATAAGGGCTATAACTGATCCGATCTCTGGACATGCCATCTACTTGGCCGAAATTACATTGGCGGAAGTTGCTGCTGCGCTAGCTGCTAAACAACGTGCTCCACAAGGCATCAGTTTGGCAACCCGTGATCGGGCATTGGGACGATTTCTCTCCGATTGCGCGGAACATTACCTACTCTTGCGGGTGGATCGAGAAGTTATTGCGAAGGCAGTTGAGCTTACCCAACTGTATCGGCTACGGGGATATGATGCCGTGCAGTTGGCGACCATTGCGGTTGCTGGAGCAGATCTCTTGGCCCACGATATAATCTTACCTCTATTTGTCGCCGCTGACCAAGATCTTCTTTTAGCCGCGCAAGGAGAAGATTTCTCTGTGAGTAATCCTTTGGATTATTTGGTATCTTGAAATAGCTCCTGTTCCACCAACCGCACAATAAAACAGAGGCGTCGCGGGGTTTGAAACCCCGCGACGCCTTTCAGCTGAGGAACCGGTGACGTTCACAATTGCCATTTGAGCTGGAACTCAATCTCCTCTGTATCTGCGGAGCGTTCATGCTCAATATTGACGACGGCATCCATCGGAACGTAAACCCGCTCACCCGCTATTTGAATTCTGAACGGTTCATTCTTCTCCAAAGCATCCGCCAACCGGCGTAATTTGGCAATGAACTGCTCAAGGGGATAGGTCTTTTCAATATCACGTTCATCTTTTGTAGTCATTGATAACCTCCTTAATTTAGAGAAACTCAATAAGTTAAATCGACATGGTTCAAGCCGGACGCGCCGCTCCCCGGGAGCGCGTAGAAAAGGCGAGGAGGCGAGTGAGCGAAAGTGTAGCCGAGGTTTCCCAACCTCGCTCTAACGCGAAAGGGATTTCGCGGCTACTCAGGTATCGTGTCGAATACTGCTTGAGCCGCGTAGGCGACCCCGATCATGCTCGGCCCGGTATGAGCGCCCAGCACCAGGGACATGGGGGTAACCGGCCGCCAGGTACAATCGAAGAGCTGCTCTATCTGCTCCTTCAACATAGCTGCTCCTGCGGGATTGTATGCATGGAGTACTTGTACATGCAAGGAAGTGCCGGGCGCGTGTTGCTCAGCCATCTTCTTAACCAATCCATTGACAGCACGCTTGAAGGTGCGAGCTTGACCAAGCTGCGTATACGTGCCATTCACCTTCTCCACCCCGATCAACGGTTTGAGGTTCAGCAACGAGGCGACTAAGCCTTTCATGTGGCTGATACGTCCACCATGAATCAGGTACTTGAGCTCATCCAGGGTGTAGATACTCTCGCTAACCTCGCCGATACGTCTGACCAGAGCCAAAACTCGCGCTGTCGCCCAACCGGCTTTCACCGCTCGTGCGGCGGCTTCCACTTGCCAGCCGGCGGCGGCGGAGAGGGTTTTGGTATCCACCAGGGTTATATTCGCTTCCGGCGTCATCTCGGCCCCGGCTTGGGCCGAATTGAACGTACCGCTCAAGCCGGAAGTCATGTGGATAGAGAGAATATCGGGGTCGGTGGCGGCCAGCCGCCGGTAAGTCTCGGCAAAAACTCCGGCCGAAGGTTGTGAGGTGATCGGCAACTCATCGCTCGCAGCCAACAGACGGTAGAACTCGCCAGGTTCGATATCCACGCCTTCGAGATAAGATTTATCCTCCAGGGTCACGACAAGGGGTACGATATGAATTCCTAACGCAGTTCTTTGCTCGGGGGAGAGAGTTAAATCTGTCCCGCTATCAGTTACAATTTGCATGATTCTTGCTCCTTCAAAAAATAGTTGGTCAGAATATGATCTGAACTTGTTACTACTTCGCCAATGTCATCTTACCCAACTCGAGATCGGACGTAGACTTCGTCGCGAGCGCAGGGAGAATCAGCCGACTATTTCCGCCAGCAGCTGCGGTACCTGCGCCAGCGCCCCCGGTAACTTGGACGCATCTCGACCACCGGCCTGGGCCATATCGGGCCGTCCGCCGCCGCCGCCGCCCACCAGACGCGCAAGTTTACCGATCAGCTGGCCGGCATGGACGCCACGGGCTATCATCCCCAGAGTCGTCGCTGCGATGAGACGGGGATTGCCTTCTATAACCGCCCCCAGCACGATGACGCTCTCGCCGCTCTTAGCGCGGAACCAATCCGCCATCTCACGCAGCGTCTCCATATCCGGCGCCTCGACCACGGCCGCCAGCACGGGGATGCCGTGGACTTCAACGGTCTGCGCTAAGAGAGATTGGAAGTTATCGCGGGCCAGCTGCCGATGGAGCTGCGCAATCTCGCGCCGGGACTCCTGGAGCTCGGCTTGCAACCGCGCCACCTGCGCGGGGAGTTCCGCCGCCGGGCCGCCCAGCAGCGCGGCCGCCTTCTCTTGACGGCGGCGCTGCGCTTGCATCGCCTGGAGCGCACCGCGTCCGGTCACGGCCTCGATGCGCCGGATGCCCGCGCCGATGCCGCTCTCCGAGGTGATCATAAAGGGGCCAATATCGCCGGTGCGCTGAACGTGGGCGCCGCCGCAGAGCTCCTGGCTAAAGGGCGCGGCGCTCTCACCGACGCGCACCACGCGCACCACATCGCCGTATTTCTCACCAAAGAGCGCGATAACGCCCTCTGCCAGCGCGTCGCGGTAATTCTCCTGCCGCGTGGTGACAGTGTAGTTCGCCAACACCGCCCCAGTGACGATGCGTTCGATCTCGGCGCGCTGCTCCGGGGTCAACGGCGCGTTCTGATTGTAATCGAAGCGCAACCGTTCCGGCCCCACCCGCGACCCGGCCTGCGCTACGTGTGTGCCCAGCACGGCGCGGAGCGCGCGGTGCAGCAAGTGCGTGGCGGTGTGGTTCCGCATGATATCTTGACGGCGTCCTCGCGCCACCATCGCCTGGACTGGGTCTCCTCGGCCGGGACTGCCGTGGACTACGTGTCCCAGATGGACTAGCAGCCCCGCGATCGGCTCGTGGAGTTCCTCCACCTGGAACTCCCAACCCGGCCCGGTGATGCGCCCGGTATCACTCACCTGCCCACCAGACTCCACGTAGAAGTTAGTGCAATCCAGGACCAACTCCACCTTCTCACCGGGCGCAGCGCGCTCCAAAATGCTCTCCGGCCCCAACAACCCAACCACCTGCGCGGAGATTTCCAGCGCGCCGTGCGGAACGTGTGCCA
>JAIOSN010000204.1 GCA_021107605.1 Anaerolineae bacterium
CCCTTCAAGCCGGCATCAAAGTCATCGCTGCGGGCAGCATCGAAAACACAATCCATAGCGAAGAAATCCACCGGGCCGGCGGTGTTGTTTAACTCGCCGCCGCCATCGCCTTCAGCAATGTAGTTCGAGGTATCCACTTGCGCCCAGAGGGTATGCTCTCCCATCTTATAGGTGATTATGGTGGTGGTGAGGGTGGTGCTCTCGTTCGGTCCCAGTGTACTCAACCATTGCTTGTCTTGACCTAACTGTTGGACGGAAGGGGCGCTGTTCAGATCTAAATATGTATCAATATCGAATGGCCCCCCGGTGACGGTTACGGGAGAGTTATTTTGAATGGTTATATTGATGGTGATCGGAATCCACGGTGAGAGTATCACGTCTGCCGCGAAGGCCAGATCGACAATGCGTAGATCGGGCGGCAGTTCAGCGACTTCAATGGATGCGGAGTAGGCAACTGGACTGGCGCCGCAGGGATCGGCGCCGCCGCCACCCTGGTGGGATTCGATGCGGTAGGTGCCCAGTGCGCCAGCAGGAATCTGTCCGCTCACGGCGGAAGCCGTGTCCCAGGTGTCCGCTTCCACGTTCACGGGGTAGGCTAACCGCTCGGTAATCGCCGCCCCTCCCCGGGGGCACCACCAGAGCGAGTAGGGGTTGTTTGGCGCGGGATGATCCATCAGGTCAATGGCAATCCACTCTAACGGATCGGGGTGGTGGTTAGAGACGATGAGGTAGGCGTCTTGAGTTGTCCAGATTTTGGTGGCGGTATCGCTAGGCTCGTCAGCATCAATGACCAGGTCGCCATCGTAATCCAGCCAGGCGTGGATGGTCGCGGTCAGAGGTTGGTTCGCGTAGATGGCGGTGCGGGCGTGGCCATCGGCGCCGCTATATTCGCTGACGCTGGTATGTCCCATGCCGGAGTAGTCAAAACTACCTGCATCAGTGCGGAACATCACACGCGTTCCAGCCACACTCTGCCCAGTTGAATCTGTGACATGAGCTGCTAACAAGTGCTCGCGCTCATCCGGGAGCAGATTGTGTTCTTCCACGAAGTCGAGGTCCACATGATAGATCGGTAGTGGCGTAGGTGTCGGTGAGGCCCCCGGCGTGGGGGTAGGAAGCGGCGGCACGGTGGGGAAGGGAGTGCCGGGCGGATCCACCGGCGGGGCCGCCGGGAGCGTGGGAGGCGGTTGATTGCCATAGCCTACTTGGACGCCTTCATTGATCATTTCTGCTTCTGAGATGACACGCACATAAGCGTCGGGCCAGAAAACATCAAAGATGAAGAGCGGGACATTATGAATTACCCGTACGCGGACCGGTAATCCTTCTCGCCCAGGATGATTTTCCATTACGCTCTCTTCGAAAGAGGGTAATCCCCAGACCTGTACGCCTAACATGCCAGAGTCCAGACGGTGGTTGTTAATACAGGGATCTATCTCGGCCGGGGTGTGTGGTGCTTGGTAATCGTTGGGGGGGGTGTAGTTGCAGATATCGTCAGGGCGCAATCCGAGAGTGGCCTTTATGGCCTCTAGTTTGATCAATTGCGCGCGTCGTCTGTAGTAGGCATCATCATTTTCCTCATAATAATTAGGATATTCTGGTGGGGTGGGAGAGGGAGGCTCCGGGCAGTAAGGCCAATTATCATCATTAATGGGATTCCCACTTGTATCGTGAGTTAAACACTCTCCCTGGGGTGGTTGATAGACTATGGCCCAGCGGGCTGCTTCGCGCGCGGCGTAGTTAACGGTGAGATAGCCTTGGACTAAAAGGGCGCTATCAATAATCCCTATAAACAATCCAATTAGAAGCGGTAAAATAAGGGCCAATTCTACTAATGCTTGACCTATGCTCTTGCGGGTCATGATTTCCCCCTTTGCTCATTTGTTTTATTAATGGCAACACTCGCTCCATACTATTTTAGTATCTAAATGGATAACTGTCAACGGTACAAGGGTAAGGGTACCAAATGTAATGCTTTATGAAGCATGTTTTGAAAAAATTATTTTCTATCAGAAATAGGTTAACAACACCTTCATGTCCTTTTGGCCCTTATCATCGCTTGAGGACTATTCAGCGTTGCCCTAGATCGATGATATTGTGCCGAAAAAGTGCCCATCAATCTTGAGCCATTCTGGGCAAATTAAGGAATAATGACTCCACCAATAACCGTGTATTGGCATTTCGGTACAGATCATCCTGGGCTTTGGTTAGGTGGTGGAGAATTTGAGTGGTAGCTGTTAGCGTGACTTCTGCTGCAATCTTCTCCAATGCTGCTTGATCTTCTAGGTGGGTAATTTGAGAGCCATTTTCCGTTTGTAGCAGTAAGACGTCTCGCCAACCAGTTTGCCAATGATCCAGGGTCTCTCTAACCCGGCGATCATCTCGAGCTAGCTCTTGGGCAATATCAAAACGAGCAGGGAGATCGCTATGCAGTACCTTGAACAGCAATTGCATAGTCTCCAATTGCCTTTGGAGGAACTCCGGTTGCTGGAACGCGCGGATAGCCCAGTCGACTCGGCCTCCAGAAAGGCGCGCTAACCGTTGAGCTTTCTTTGTGGGGATCCCTCGTTGTTCCACGAGGCCGGTTGCTATCTCAATGCGGCTAAGGGGGCGTAAGGGGATTTGGAAACTGCGTGAAACGATGGTTGGTAACAGGAGTTCTGCAGTGGTGGCTAGCAAGATCAAGTGTGCGTAAGGAGGCGGTTCCTCTAGCGTCTTCAGGAGGGCGTGGGCGGCATTGGGGACAATGTGCTCAAAGGTGGTGATGATACCGATTTTATACTGGCTTTCGGCGGGAGTTAGTGTTAAGAAATGTATTAGCTCGCGGATTTGCGGGATTCTGACTCCTCTTTTTCCCTCTTCTGGTGTTATTATGCGCAGGTCGGGGTAATTGCCAGAATTCATGCGCAGACATGCTGAACAATGATTGCAAGGGCGTTGCTCAGCCCGCTCTGCCGTGCAGTGCATCGCTTGAGCTAACTTCAAGGCGAACGTGCGTTTCCCGATATTATCCGGCCCGGTGATCAACAGAGCGTGCGGGACGGTCTCGCGTGCTACCGCGAGTTGCATCTGTTGAACTGCTCGTTGCTGTCCGATGATCGCCCAATTATTCACTAGCTGTAGCTCCTTCGGTTGCGGGTACTCTCCAGGGAGAGCTTGCCGCAGAAGGGCGGCAATACACGCCAGCCGCCGCATCTCTTACGAATGGTTCTCCATGACCCTACTGAAAAAACCAAGAATTTCACTACGGAGGCACGGAGGACCCTGAGAAAAACTAAGTGCTCAAAAAACCAGGTTTTTGCAGTCGAAGGTACAAAGAGATCCAATCTTTTAAACTCAATCTTCAGAAAATTAAATTTTTTCGTTACTATTCAGGCGTGATAGACCTCCGAGGTCTTGACATAGGTTTTGCTGGTCATAGTACCTACCAAAACCGAGATTTCGCCACCGAGTGGCAGATTGGTAGACCGCGGAGGTCTGAAAATAGGCCAGC
>JAIOSN010000177.1 GCA_021107605.1 Anaerolineae bacterium
TGCTTGGTAGCTCCTTGGTTGGTAGGACGGTCTAGAGAATACCGTTAGCAGGGGAAATGTCAAGATTTTGAAGCATAAGTTACAAGTTAAAAGTTGCAGGTTGAAAGTTAAAAAGCGGCTAGCGCCTGGCGAATAAATTCGCGGCTACTTTTGCGAAGTCCGCCTACACGGACTAGTGCTTCTCGCTCACTCGCTCATTCGCTCTCTCGCTGTTCTCTCAATAATTAACTTGACAGTTTTCTGAGATATTATATACTGGCAAAGTTGGGCTTTGGTGTAAGTGGAATTGGGTGTGTTTCAAATAAGTTGCGAGATGTGTCCGTGTTGCGTGTTCCGTTTGGAGAAGATTCACGCAGCACGCAATACGGTACCAGAAATTCAACTACCAATGAAACGCACCTTAATAAATTCTGGAGGTCTGAAGCTAGCCAGGAGGTAATAGATGGTCGATTTCAAAGTTAGTGGGAAGAGCAAGCAGAAAAGCGAGACCGAGCAGTATGATCTGATCGTGGTGGGAGGCGGCGCCGCTGGTCTGACGTGCGCGATCTATACGTCCCGCGACAGTATCAAGACGCTGGTGTTGGAGAAGGAAGCGACCGGTGGTTTGGCGGCCTTGACTGGTCGGATTGAAAATTATCCCGGTTTCCCAGAGGGGATCAGTGGCTTGGAGCTGATGGAGAAGTTCCACCAGCAGGCGGAACGCTTTGGCACCACCGTGCTAGAGTTTGAGGAGGTGACGGAGGTGGAGCCGGTGAGGAAGGGCTTGCTGCGCGTTCACACCACCGAGACAGTTTACGAGACCAAGTTGGTTTTGTTGGCGACCGGTAGTCAGCCCAAGCAACTCAATATCCCCGGCGAAAAAGATCTCGCGGGGCGCGGTGTCTCCTATTGTGCCACCTGTGATGGACCGCTCTTCAGCGGGCAGGACGTGGTGATCATCGGGGCGGGCAACTCTGGTTTGCAAGAGGGACTAAGTGTGCTAAATTATGCCCAGAGCGTCACGTTTGTGGAGTTCTTGCCACATTCGCCGGCGGAGAAGATTCTGCAGGATCGCGTGATGGGGCATGAGAAGAGCGCCTTCTATTTCAACCATCAGGTATTGGAGATCAAGGGTGATGATAAAGTTACCGGCATTGTGATGCAAGATCGTGAGAGCGGCGAGGTCAAAGAGCTGGTGGCCAGCGGGGTCTTCATCTACGTGGGTTATTCTCCGGATACCGCGTTCTTGCAAGGGTTGGTTGATTTGAACCGCTGGGGTTACATCGAGAGCGATGCTAAGATGTGGACTTCTGTGGAGGGGATCATGGCGGCCGGTGATGTGCGGGCCGACAATCCGGCGCAAGTTTCGATTGCCGTTGGGGATGGGGCCAAAGCGGCTCTGGCGGCGCGTGAGTATTTAGCAACATTATAAAAGTTATTTCACCACAGAGACACAAAGAGTACAGAGGAAAGAACTATAGGACACAGATGCACGCAGATAAAAACTGATTTTTTGTGATTTTATCTTTGTCTTATCTTGAGTTTGACGCCTTCATGCTCTTCGGCCTCCGTGGTACAATTTTAGTTTAGGAGGTTAGAGATGTGTCCGTTTATTGTACGTAATGTCAGTGAGACAGAACGCATTATCCGCGCGGTGTTGGGCATTTTCGGGATGCTTTTGGGCTTTTTGTTCATCCAGGGCACGGTGGGGACGCTGGTTGGAGTTTTGGGAGTGCTCGTTTTTATAACAGGCGCAGTTGGCTGGTGCGGAATTTACGTGCTGCTGAAGAGAGAGCTGCCGGTTGAAGAGGTATCTTCCGAGGAGTAAAATCACAGTGGCTCTTTGGGGTTTCGTCTGGTCGAGCCAAAATCAACCGCGAATGAACGCCAATGAACGCAAAAAATCTGTGTAATCTGTGGTGAAAAATTTGCGTCGCGGGGCATCAACCATGCAAAGTTCCAGAGATCCAGCATAGTCTAACTGATTGATGAGGAGGGCAGGGCGATGTTAGTTAAGGAGAGTGCGGCAGTTACTTTGGAAGCTGTCCAAGCGGGGATTGGTATTCGCTGGCTGCTCCAAGAGGTGGATGGGACGCCGAATTTTGCTATGCGCTTGATCGAGATTGAGCCGGGCGCCATTTTTGAGATGCACCAGCATCCTTACGAGCACGAGATCTACGTGTTGGAGGGTGAAGGTGTGGTGATGGGGGGGGATGGCGAGCAGCGCATGGCGCCAGGAGTGGCGTTATTGGTTCTCCCCGATGAGTTACACGGCTATCGTAACCCGGGGAAGGAGACGTTGAAGTTCATCTGTATTACTCCTAACCCCTAATCCCTGCTCACTGATCACCAGTCATTATCCATTCACGGAGGTATGAAGATGTCAGAGATAAAAGCAACTTGGGTGGGTCCTGGCCTGCGCCTGCTGGGTGAAGCTAATGGAGGCCCGGCGGTGGTGATGGATTCGGGACATCCGCCTTACGGTACTCAGACGGGCGCGTCACCGATGGAGTTGGTCTTGATCGGACTGGCCGGCTGCACGAGCATGGATGTGCTCTCGATTTTGGACAAGAAGCACGAGCCGGTGACGGGGTATCAGATCCACGTGACAGCGGAGTGCGCTGATACCTATCCCCAAGTCTATACTAAAATTCATTTGGAATATGTTTTCTATGGAAAGGGCGTGCGCGCTAAATCCGTGGAACGAGCTATTGAGCTCTCTGAGACGACGTATTGCGGTGTCAACGCGATGTTGAGCAAGACCGCCGAGATAACGCATAGTTACCGGATCGTTGAGGAAGAGGTCCGTCCGCATCAACCAGGGGCGATCAAGTAGGAATCTTTCACCACGGAGACGCGGAAAGCACAGAGAGTTTAACTTTAACATGTATCTGCTCAAAAAGTGGGGGTCAAGCAGGAGTCGCCATTGAAATTAACCGCGAATGAACGCAAATGAACGCGAAAAAAAAATCAGTGCAAACTGAATCTTCAGAAAAATTGGTTTTTCTTAGCGGACTTTGCGTCTTTGCGGTGAGCTATCTTTTTTCAGTGGCCTCCGTGTCTTTGTGGTAAGATAACTTTTTTCAGGGTGGCTAATTTATACTCGCCGGGAAGAGCAACTCTCGGCGGGTTTCTGTTAGGAGAGGTGCAAATGTTGCGATTAGGGGCGCATGAATCGGTGGCGGGTGGATTGGAGCAAGCCTTCGAGCGGGGTGCGCGGGTAGGCTGCCAGACGTTGCAGATCTGGACGAAGAATGGGCGGCGCTGGGACGCTCCGCCGCTGACCACGGAGGAGATCCAACGTTTCCACGCGGCGCGGATGGCGACAGGAATTGAGCCGGTGGTGGCGCACGCCGCCTACATCCTCAATCCGGCTTCACCCAAGCCGGGGTTGCGTCGCAGATCCATCCACGGGCTGATTGTGGAGATGGAGCGGTGCGAGGAGTTGGAGATACCTTACTTGGTGCTCCATCCGGGCGCGCATACGGGTGCGGGGGCAGCGGCGGGATTGCGCTTGGTTGCCGACTCACTGAGCGAGGTTCATGCCGCGACGCCCGGCTACCACGTCCAGATTTTGTTGGAGACGATGGCGGGTGCGGGCAGTAAGTTGGGTTATCGCTTTGAGCAGCTGGCCTACCTGCTGGCGGAGACCACCGAGGGGGAACGGTTGGGTATCTGTTTTGATACCTGCCACGTTTTTGCCGCCGGTTACGAATTGCGCACGGCGGAAGGTTACGCGGAGACATGGGCCGAGTTCGAGGAGCAGATTGGTCTGGAGCGGCTCAAGGTCTTGCACTTGAACGATTCCCAACACCCGCTGGGCAGCCACAAGGACCGTCATGCGCACATCGGTGCGGGGAAATTGGGTTTGGAGGCGTTTCGATTACTGCTACACGATCCCCGCTTGGCAGGGAAACCGGGCTTACTGGAGACCCCGAAGAGCGATGATCTCCACGAGGATGTGGAGAATTTGGCGTGCTTGCGGGGATTGGCTGCGAATTAGAGTTGAAATCCTCTCCGCAGGGGGATGACTTTGTGATGATAATCCGTGATGTATTTTTCCAGCCGCTGGCGTAATTTAGCACAGCTCCGTGAGCGCAGAAATTCCTCCGCCTCTGCTAAATCGTGGGCCATAAACCCCATCGTCACCTCCGGCCAATCTCCATAGATTGTGTACCAAGCCTCGGTTGGCTGGAGACCTTCTTGGAGCATGTCCGCTGGGAATTCCTGGGTGATGTAGTGGAGGTAGGATTCTTCTTGGCCCTGGCGGACATTCCAGGTCATTAAAATTTTAACGGCTTTCTTTTCCATCGGTTCACATCCATGCCTGCTGTTGAGCTCTGATCAGAGCTCAACAGCGGGCGTTGTTTTTAGACGTGCAAGGTGAGATAGGCACCTATCTCGCGCAGCAGATCTTCTAGGTTGCCCTGATCTAGAGCGCCTCCTAATCCTATCATCGCGATGACGGTGCAGCAACAGGTCAAGAGGAAGAAGACCACGCTAGGCAGGATCGTGGAGAGGAACCCTTTCCCCAACGAGAAGCTATGCGCGGCGGCGACGGACATGGAGGTGAGCATCAGGAAGTAAAGGCCTAGCCCCATCAGCAGTAGTGAGATGAACAGGCTTAGAATTGATCCCAACAGGGGGATGAGAGTGAATAGACCGTTAAGCAGTTGGAGTGCGCCGATCACTAGTATCAACGGTGCGGCAGCGGCGGACATCAGGAAGAAGGTCTCCGTATAACTTCCTTGCCCCTGAAATAGTTTGGCGACCAGATGGATCAGTCCCACCGCGATGAAGGTCGTGAGCAGAGAGCAGACGATGAGAGCGGGAATACCACAGAGGGTCGCACCGATGGAGAATGATCCCAGCGCCGGCAGGACGGCGGGTAATTCGCGGGCCAATTCTGGGGGCAATGACTGGCGTAACAAGTGTAACATCTCGCCGCGATTGGTCCCGCCGAGGTTGAGGACGGTAGTTATTATGCCGGTAATAGCGCTGCCCAGCGACCCTAAGACGATCCAGAGTATTGCACGCATCAGATCGGCCTCGGGGAGATACTGGGCGAAGGTCTCCACTGAGGGGGAGAGGAGGACATGCTGCCAGATAGTCAGGGTCGGCGTTTTGACGTTGGTGGCTGGATATTGCTCGTAAGCGTTCATTTTACACTCCTTTGATGTTCGTTAAGATAATTTGGTTTTTAAGGACGCGGCTATTTAAGGTTTCGCATGGTCAAGCCACAAGCAACTGCGAATGGACGCCAATGAACGCGAAAAAAATCAAAAATCAGGGCAATCTGTATAATCTGAGGTGACAAATTTACGTTGCAAAGTCCCAGAGCCTCTTAGTTTTTAGGAAATCTTATCGCTCACTCGCTGTCTCGCTCATTCGCTCACTCGCTTTATCGCTCTCTCATTGTTCGAGCTGGTTAAGTATATCTTCCGCTTGTTGACGCCATGTTGTGGGGGGATTGGTAGCCAGGAACTTTCCAAGTATCTCCTGCGCTTGCTCCGTTTCTCCGGCCATAGCGTAGGTGCGGCCCAGAGCGAAGAGGGCCTCTGGCATCTGAGGTGACTTTTCCACGGCCTTCTCTAGCACCTCCAGGGCTTTCGTTATATTGTTTTGTAATAGGTAGCTATGACCCAGGCCGACCAGGGCTTCCGCCTTATCGGGGGCCAGCTCTAAGCATTCCTTGAATTTGGCTTGCGCTTGGGCGATGCGTTCCGTGTCGGGAGGCGCGTCGTTGACCGGCAGGGCCATCATCAGGTAGGTAGCGCCCAGTTGATAATGGCTATCTGAGTCATCAGGTTCCAATTCCAGGGCGATTTTGAACTCCTCTTCCGCTGTTTCCAGCTCGCTCTCTTGGTAGGCCAGGCTGCCCAAGTTGTGATGAATGGCTCCGGCGCGTTCCGGGTCCAATTCCAGTGCGCGATTGAAGGCTTCGCGTGCTGGCTCCACTGCCCCTAGTTTGAAGCGAGTGAGTCCCAAGAGGAAATAGGCCTCGGCGTTCTCCGTATCCTCGGCAATGATGGCTTCCAGGGCTTGTTGGGCTAACACATGCTCGCCCGTGTCCAGCAGTGCTTTGATGGCCTCGATATCCAAATCAGCGATTGGGATAGTAGGGGTTGCTTGGTTGCAACCAAGCAACATAGTCAGTGCGAGCATTATTCCACAGATGGCGGTTAGTTTGATGTGCATCAGGGTCTCCTTGTCAGCTCTTAGGCTGCAATAAAATTACTTCGGTCTCTTCGGGTATGTCGCGGGTGGAAAGGTTGAGTTCGGGTAGCAGTTTCTCTTCGGAGATCCCCATCTCTTTGAGGAAACGCTCTAGGGGGCGACGTTCGCTAGTCAAGCCGGGGGTTTGATAGTGCATGGGGATGACGATATGCGGTTCAATCATGCTGATGACCTCAGCAGCCTTCGTGGAGGTCAAGCCGCCCGGTACGCCGATTGGCACGAGGAGAATGTCAATGGAGCCGATGGTCTCTAGCTGTGTTTGAGTGGGTAGATGCCCCAGATCTCCCAGGTGGCAGAGTGAAATTCCGTTGACGTGGAAGGTGTAGATGATGTTTTCGCCGCGCTGGGCGCCGTGTTTGTTATCACGGTAGCTGCCGATGGCGGTGATGAAAAGCCCTCCGACTTCGTACTCGCCGGGGCTGGCGAAGATGTGCGGTTGGCCGCGTACTCCTTTCCAATGGATATGCCGGCAATCATCATGCGGGGTGGGGAGGGTGATGATCTCTGTTTTGCGATGTGGGAGGGTGTATTCTTTCTCGCTGTTGATAAAAGGGCTGGTGACTACGGTTGGGTAGCTTCGCTCACTGATGCGAAAACAACCGAGTCCATACCAAGTGATGTTCATCTTTGACTCCTCGTGGATAAAGATATTTTGCTGAGTTGATTATACCCAGCAGAAGTCGAAAGTCAAAAAGCGAAAAGGCGAAAAGGCGAGAGAGCGAGGGTGTAGCTGCGACTTCCCAGTCGCGCTTTGCCCTGAACCAATCACGGGGCGAGCATGACGCTCGCCCCGTGATGGAGGTGGAGGTGATTAGCTGCTGTGGTTGCGGAAGACGAGAGGGAGGTAGATCTTGTATTCGGGATCGTCGATGATGGTGAAAGCGGCCTGGTCAGCGCCAGAACCAGCATTGTCGGAGGTGTATTCAGCAGTGTTGGTGACGGTGTCGCCATAGAGGTCGCTCTTATCTTTTACGGTGGCAGTGAAGACGATGGTGGCGCTGGCAACGATATCGCCCGACCAGGTAACTTCGCCGCTCGTTTCTGTCGCGCCGTTGGCGGTGACGAAGCCGCCGA
>JAIOSN010000035.1 GCA_021107605.1 Anaerolineae bacterium
GACTCTGCCGCCTTGGGCAACAGGGCCAGCGGAAAATTCTGGGTCTTATCCACCGTGTACATGCGTTTGCGCAATTCCACATCAACTGTCTCTTCCAAACCGTAGACTGCGGGAATCAGACTGAACTTCCCCTCCTGGTTCTTGAAAACCAGGGGTTGCGGGCGGGCTTCCAGGTAGTCGGATTGGAAATCGAGGGGATAGGGGGAGACAAATTCCGCCAGAACGCCGCAAAGCAGATAGAAGAGGATCACGATGATCCCTCCTACCACAGCCATTTTATTCTTCTTAAACTTCCACCAGACCAGCGCTAAGTAAGCCTGACTGATTTGTTCCTGCTGAACGTTAGTATTTTCAGCCATAGTTCACACTCCTTCACTCCAACCGGATGCGCGGATCAAGTGCGGCCAGCGCCAAGTCTGCCAGTAGACTACCTATCAATGTCATCGCCACGATGAAGATCAGCACTGTACCGGCCAGATACATATCCTGGCTCTGTAAGGCCAACACGTACAACGGTCCCACGGTCGGTAAGTTGAGCACCGTCGCCACCAACGCATTACCCGCTACAACGCTGGGCAACGTCTCAGACCCCAAGATGATGATCAAAGGGTTGATCGCCACCCGCACCGCGTGTTTCCACGTTACCTGCCGCTTCGTCAAACCTCGTGCCCGCGCGGCCTCAATGAAAGGTTGCCCCAAGGTCTCCAGCAGGTTGCCACGCATGATGCGCACCAGCCCTGCCGTACCCGTGACACTACCTACCAACGCTGGAATCCAGAGATGCTTCAGCAAATCAATGACTTTCGCGATGTTCCAGGGCGCGTCCTTGAATTCCTGGGAGAATAGCCCGCTCACCTCCTGTCCCAGGACGACCATCGCAAAAAACATCACAATGAGCGCCAACAGGAAGCCCGGCATCCCTAATCCGACAAAACTCACCGTCGTGATTACCTGATCGCCGAGAGAATACTGGTGCGTGGCGGAATAGACCCCGACTGGGATGGCTATACCCCATTGTACTATAATGACCGAAACAGCCATTAACACAGTAAATCCTATCCGGTTACCTAGTATCTCCGTAACCGGACGCTCAAACTCAAACGATTCGCCAAAATCACCCTTGACGAAGTTCGATACCCAAATCCAATAACGTTCCATTAAGGGCTTATCCAAACCGTAACGCACTCGATACTCTGCGATGCGCAACTCAGCGCTACGATCACCACGGGCCTGGAGATCTTGTAACTTTTTGGTCAAATAGTCGCCAGGCGGCAGCTCAATGATCAAAAAACTTACAAAGGAGACCAAGACCAGCATGATCGCGGCATAGCCCAGGCGGCGAAGAATGTACGAAAGCATAGGTACCTCCTCAGAAAACTAATCATTTAAGACCTGACGGGCGGAAATTCCGCCCGCCAGGTAGAAAGCATCATTGCCGGCAGCAACTGGTAATCGTAAGACCTACTGCTCGATCCAGTACTGCTCGGGATAGGTATTGCCGGGGCTGCCGGGCGCCCACGGGCCGAGTACGCCAAACTCAGGCACGTTGTGGACATTATCTTTGACCACTACAGGCATCGGCTGATCGCCGGACGCACCGATCACGAAGGGGCCTTCCGCGATGTAGACACGCACCGCTTCCCAGATGACCTTATCGCGCTCTGCAACCGTATCCATCTGCTTGCCCTTGTCGTAGAGGTCCTGCAAGACCTTGGCGGGGCCTTCAGCCGGCCAACCCAGACTACCACCGCTGGAGTAGTAAGCGCCCTGCATGGGGAAAGCACGCGTGCCCTCACCAGCGCCACGCAGCGGGAAGATCCAGTCAGGGTAGGTCCAGAGGTCCAGCTCAGAGGCGTGGGTGTTGCGGAGCATGAACAAGCCGTTGTCGCCACGGATACCCCAGTCGGGCTGCCCGATCAGGTCATTGACCAACACCTTGACGCCCACCTCTTCGAGATTCTGCTTGTAAACCTCATTGGACTCAATACACATGGTCTCGCCACCCCAGTCGCCCTGGTCCATGATCAATGTGAAGGGCTTGCCACTGGGCAGATCGCGCCAGCCGTCGTCATCAGCATCCACGAAACCGGCAGCGTCGAAGTATGCCATAGCCCCGTCGGGATCGTACTCTGCGTCAGCCTCCGCCCACTCCTTGAAAAGAGCCTGACCTTCGGAGCTGGCGAAGTGCGGGGACTGCGGGCTGATGGTGAAGTTCTTGGGTTCAGCGAAGCCCTCCCACACGATATCAATCAAGTGCTCGCGGTCCAGCGCTACGGACAAGCCCTTGCGGAAGTTCTTGTCACGCAGCAGCTCGCGGATCTCTACCGCTTCCTCGGTCTCGGTCGCGGGGTCGTACTCCTGATCTTCGTGGTAGTCCATATTGATGATCCAGCCGGGCCAGGCGCCGGCGCCATTCATCCAGCCGGGCTGAATGTGGTAGCCACCGGCCTCGGCCTGCTCCGTCAGGAACGGGATATCGGTGGGTTGAGCAGCGATGCGGAAGGCAATGTCGTACTTACCCTGCGCGACGTTGAGCAGGCGGACCTCTTCGTTCTCCACCAACTCGATATCCACGGTGTCAATGTAGGGCAGTTGGTTGCCGGCTTCGTCAACCTTCCAGTAGTAGGGGTTGCGGGTCCAAGTCCAGCTCTCGCCGGCCTTGTACTCTTCCAGACACCAGGCCATCATACAAGGATAGCCGCCGGTCTGCCAGAAGCGGTCTTGGATGTCGAGGTCATCGTAGGAGGCGTCGGCGTTGTAGTCCGGGTGGAACTGTTCAAGGAAGTGCGCGGGCTTCATCAGCGGGCGCCATTCCCAGAAACCCTGGGCCAGGATGTAGGGCATGATGTACTGCGGGCTATCAAACTTCAGCACCCAGGTCACGTCATCGGGGAACTCCATGGTGATAGGAGTGGTACCATCGAGGTTATATGCCCACCAGGGAACCTGGTTGAAGCCCACGTCCTCGTTCAACGCCATGTCTTCCCACCAGAACTTCAGGTCGGCGGTGGTGAAAGGCTCGCCATCGGACCACTTAAGGCCCTTGCGGAAGACCATGGTGATGGTCTGGCCGTTGTCGGACCACTCGGGCATCTTGACGAGCAACCCAGGCTCGTAGCCAGAGTAATCGGCCTTCCAGCGAACGGGGGGATCGTAGATCGCCATTAAGAAGTTGCCGGCCTCATCCCACCAGGTAGCCGTGTGCCAGGTACCGCCGTACTCACCGATGGATTCCACTACGGGAACCACCATCGGCTCATCGGAGACACGCTCATCAACGGGCGGCAAATCCATAGCATCCAACATCGGGGCCTGACTATACTTAGAATCAGGCACCACCACTGGTTCATCCGTTGCAACCGGCTCATCCGTTACCACTACCACCGGTTCGTCTGTCACCTTATCACCACACGCTGTCAATAACATCGCGAGAATGGTCAATAAGCTGAATAGTACAAATAGTGTTTTCTTCATGATCTTGCTCTCCTCCACAAACTTGTTAGTAAATTTAGAATTGTAAACAAACTAGCGGTGAAACTTAATTGAGTATCGTTTTGGGCAATCACCTCCTTGACAATTTAACTATAAACAATTTTCTGAGCGCCTGGTGCACATCACTGCATCTTGTGACCAAGGCGAACTCACTAATCAAGAGCTGCAAGCGAAAAAATATGGGAATCAGGGGGCTTTCCTGTACGCTTTCAGCCGATCGCGTTGGATTATCAGGCTAGCTGTTATCCGCTAGAGAAGCTAATTACCGGGTCGCTTTCCGGTGATGAAAAATCGCGGCTCTCACAAATCTCAAACTGCTTGAGGTAACTCGTCATGCTACCACATTGAGTTAGACTTTTGAGGAACTGCACGTACTAATTGTATGAGCTAGTTTGATATTGTCAAATCAACTAGGCAGAAAGATCAAAAGCGTACCACTCACCACGATATTGTAGTTGGAATTTTAGCCGTGTCCAACCGGAGGGCAATTGGGGATGAGCAACCAGTCTCCCTTCCTCCTCCCGCACACCACCGAAACCAAAGATCACAGCCTGCCAGAGACCACCGGCCGAGGCGCCATGTATTCCGGCCCAGGCATTACCGCGCACATCTTCCAGATCCGTGCGTGCCGCCAAGATAAAGTGTTCGTAGGCCACTTTCAGCTCCCCCATCTGAGCGGCCAACGTGGCTTGAATCGCCGGCCCCAACGAAGAACCGTAAGTTAAATCTGTACGCGGAGTGTAATAATCCCAGTTAGCCTTGATGGTGGCAAGATCGTATTCCGCCGCCAGGAGATAGAGCAGCATCAATACATCGGCTTGCTTGAGCACCTGGTATGCCTGCGTCTCGGCCACCCCTAACAATGCTTGCATAGAAGTCTTACGAGGTTCATATTCGGCGAAGTCCACCGAAATCAGGTCAAAGAAGCCCTCGAATTGTTCAATCAATCCCGTTTCCGGGTCATAGGGAAGATAAATCTTCTTTATAATTTCACGCCAGTGCGCCAACTGCTCCTCGGTGAGCTCTAGTTGTTCTTCCAGCGCAGTCGCCTTCTCTGGATAGTGGCGCCGCAACCAACTTAAAGTGTTCACAGCCTCTTGCAGATTCCAACTAGCCATGCGATTAGTGAAAGCGTTATTATCCACATGTTCATGGTTTTCATCAGGGCCGATCACGTCCTTGATCTCATAAAGAGCGCGTTCCGCGTTCCACTCAACCCTGGAAGCCCAAAAGAGGGCCGTCTCCAAGAAAATTTCGGCCCCGTAATCGCGTAAGAAATCATCATCACCCGTCACCTGCCAATAGTGATGTACAGCGTAAGCGACATCGGCAACGATATGCAACTCAATATCACCGCACCAAATACGGATGAGATCTCCATCTGAAGTCGGGACCCAACGCGGCGTGCTCTCATCGCCCGTGTCGGCGCTCTCCCAAGCGAATAGCGCCCCCGCGTAACCTTGCGCTGCGGCCACCCGTCGCGCACCAGGGAGAGTATGGTAACGATAGAGCAGCATATTGCGGGCTAATTCGGGCTGCGTGTAGATGAAAAAGGGCAACATAAAGATCTCAGTGTCCCAGAAAACGTGACCATGATAGCCCAACCCGCTCAAAGTCTTGGCCGCAATGCTCACCCGGTCATCATGACGTGGGGCCGCAATCAGCAATTGGAACAAGCTATAACGCAAGGCCTGATCGGCCTCGTCGTCGCCCTCAATGAGAATGTTGCACCTGCCCCACTCTCTTTCCCAAGCCGCGTCGTTAGCAGCCCGCAAGGCCATGTATCCTTGAGCGCTGGCCTCGGCCAGCTTATCCAGGGCAGACGCTTGCACATCCTCACTCTCTCGGGAGGTGAAGAGAGTCACGATCTTCTTAGCCGTGAAGGATTGACCTGGCTCCACTCTAGTACACGCCACCACAGTAGGCGTCCAAGAACCGTTCTGGAAGGCATAAGTAGGTTCAAACGCGCCTTCAAGCGAGAGCTGACAAGCCTCAGAGAGCACAAGTTGCGATTCTTTAGTCTCCACGGTGAGATAGGCACTCTGCTCATCCGGGGAACCCTGCCCGCGCCATTCCCAATGCAGCCGTCCATCGTTATCAACGTGACCCGGCAACCCGGCCCGCACTTCCACGGTACCGGAAAAATCCACGGAAGTAAATTGACAGGTCAAACCCAGCACGTGGATATCGGCCAAGCTGGTAAAACGTTCAAAGACCAGCTCCACCGTATGGCCGGCAGGACTGCGCCAACGCACCATGCGCGTGAGCGTGCCGGTGGCGAGGTCCAACTCGCGGTGATAGGCCAGGAGCTCACCTCGATCTAGGCGGAAATGCTCGCCATCAATGAGGATCGTCAGATGCAACCAGTTGGGCGCGTTGACCAACTCGGTATGCACAATGGGCACAGCATCAAAGAGACCATGCACCAAAGTGAGTGGAGCAGCTACCGGATAGCCTTCCTCGAAGGTACCCCGGGTACCCAGATAGCCATTTCCAATAGTGTAAACGGTTTCATGGAATTGGCGTTGTTGAGGGTTGAATGTGGTTTCAGAGACATGCCAGTTACTCATTCTCAAAATCCCCTTCATTTTACGTCTGTGCAGAGGTATTGTAAACGGTTGCGAGACCAGGCTCAATTGTACATGACTTTGTAAATCTGACAAATACGATTTCACTAAAAATGGGTGATGAATTTCGTCGTGAGTCAATGTCATTAAGTAAGACCTCCGAGGTCTCTGGTAGCGCGGCCTAGCTGCAAACAACGTCGTATCTGCGGTAAATTTCTTCCGTGCTAGGGTCTCACTAGACCTCTGAGGTCTGGTCAGCGGCTTAACTTAATGACATTGCGTCGTGAGTAGTTCGGTTCCATTGGAAGGCTGCCTCCCATACCCTTCCGCCAGACTACGGCGTGTAATTTCTCATCACCAGCGGCAGATAGATACGCTGCCAGGACATGATGCTCACCACAGCTCGAGATGTATTATAGCTGCGATCAGAATCAAGCGCCGCCGCGCTGACTTCCGCCGTGTTAATCAGCAAGCCGGTGTATGTCTTCGTGGTCGTGATGACAACGTCGAACGTCTTGGTAAAGGTCGAGCCATCAGACGGCAGGTTCCACGCGCAGGTGATCTGGCCGGTGACCGTCACTCCCGTGCAGTTAGCAGGCACCTTCCACAGCGACAAGGCAGCGGTGGGCACGGCGGTGTCGGTCAGAAGCAGCGTACCGGTCAGCGAGCCAGTCTTGGTGACGGCGATGGTAAAGCGCACTACCCCGCCCGGTATCACCCGCTCCACATCCGCCCACTTGTTCACGAGCAGATCGCCCACAGTGCCGGTGAGCACCAGCGTCACGTCTTGAGCGTAAGCCTGCGTGTTCGACGACGCAGCGGTGATGATCGTAGTATCTCTCATACCGTTGGTCGCGGTGGACGGCACGCTCACCACCACCTGCACCATCGTGCTGGCCTGGGCAGCCAGCGTGACAGGCGAG
>JAIOSN010000028.1 GCA_021107605.1 Anaerolineae bacterium
ATTCTCTGATTTATGGGGACGTTGGCACCACGTCACCCTGCCGGTCAGTCAATTCACGCCCACCTTGATGGAGAACGGCGTAGGATTCGATGGTTCCAGCGTAGGATTCAAAACCGTTAGCTCTGGGGATATGGTGTTGGTGCCGGATCTGAAAACCGGCTTCCTCGACCCCTTCTGGGATATGCCGACCCTCAGCTTTATCTGCGTGACCTTGGAAGCCGACACCCGCGCGATATTCCCCTATGATCCGCGTAACATCGCGCAGCGAGCCGAGGAATACTTGCAACAGACGGGAATCGCTGACGCCAGTTTCTGGGGGCCGGAATTCGAGTTCTACGTCTTTGATGGGGTCTCCTACCAGAATGGGATGAACATCGCCTCCTATCGCGTGGACTCGGCGGAGGCGGACTGGAACACCCAAGATATGAAGAGCGGCGGTTATACGATCCCGCGTCATGGTGGCTACCACGCGATCCCGCCACAAGACCATCTCTTCAACCTGCGCGCGCGCATCAGCTCATATTTGGAGGGGATGGGCGTGGAGGTCAAGTATCATCATCACGAGGTGGGCGGGCCGGGCCAGTGCGAGATTGAGATTCCGCTCTTGCCGCTGCTCAAGGCGGCCGATGCCACCTTGCTCATCAAGTACATCACCCGGATGACGGCTTTTGAGATGGATTTGACGGCTACTTTTATGCCCAAGCCCCTCTACGGGGAGGCCGGTTCGGGCATGCACTACCACCAACATATCTGGAAAGAGGGGCGCAATCTCTGCTATGATGCTGAAGGCTACGGTTGCATTAGCGATATCGCGCGCTACTACATCGGCGGCTTGCTGCAGCACGGCGGAGCAGTGATGGCTTTCACCAATCCCAGTACCAACTCTTATCGCCGCTTGATTCCTGGCTATGAAGCCCCTATCAGCGCCATCTACTCGCTGGCCAATCGGAGCGCCGCTATTCGGATTCCCAAATATGCTAACCAGCCTGAGACGGCACGTTTTGAGTTCCGTCCTCCCGATGCCACTGCTAATCCATATTTAGCCATGTCCGCGCAGTTGATGGCCGGCATTGACGGCATCCGCAACCAGTTGGATCCCACCGAGTTAGGATTTGGCCCGGTGGACGAGGATATCTTTACCTGGTCGGAGCAGCAGCGAGCGCAGATCAAAGCGCTGCCGACCTCACTGCCGGGGGCCATGGCTGCGTTGGACGCCGATTGTGACTTCTTGCTGGCCGGAGATGTTTTTAGTGAAGACCTGATCAGCCGGTGGATTGAGCGGAAACAGTCGGAGGACCGGCAAGTTCGGGACCGGCCACATCCGTATGAGATAGAACTCTATTATGATCTGTGAGCGAGGGAGCGAAAAAGCGAGTAAACGAAAAGGCGAGTAAACGAGGGAGCGAATGAACGAGAAAGCGAGTGTGCGAAAAGACGAGGGGGTGAGAAAGCAACTCCGCTGATTTGCCCATTTGTAGATTTGCCGATTTGCCATTTGCCGATTTGCCATTCGCCATTCGCCCATTTGCCATTTGCCCATTTGCCCATTAGACTTATTTTCAAGAGGAGAAATTATGACTATTCGATTTGGCACCGACGGCTGGCGCGCCGTTATCAGCGACACCTTTACTTTTGAGAATTTACGGTTGATCTCCCAGGCCATCGCCGATTACGTCTGGGAGATCAGTGAGCGCGAAAACCCCGAAGTAGTAGTGGGGTTTGATACCCGCTTCCTCTCCGACCGCTACGCGCGAGAGGTGTCCAGGGTGATGGCCGGCAATGGCATCCTCGCCCATCTGACCCGCGCCGACGCCCCTACCCCGGCGGTCTCTTACGCGATTGTAGCAAAAGGGGCTGAGGCAGGTGTGATGATCACTGCCAGTCACAACCCCCCACGTTACAGTGGACTTAAACTCAAAGCGGCCTTTGGCGGCTCCGCATTGCCAGAGCAGGCGCACCGGGTGGAGGCCCAATTGGAGCGTAACCAACTTGAGGCCCGTGGCCCTAACTTGATGGATTACCAGAAGGCCTTGCACCTAGACCTAATTCGGCTCTTTGACCCGGCCTGGGCTTACTATCAGCATATTTCGGAACTCTTGGATTTGGATATTATCTCGGCCGCCGAACTGCGTGTGGTCGCGGATGCCATGTACGGCTCAGGACGGGGCGCTTTCCGCGATCTGCTAAGCCGCTCACGCTGCACCCTCTACGAAATCCGAGGGGAGATGAATCCCGGTTTTGGCGGCATTCACCCGGAACCGATGGGGCATTACCTCCAAGCTCTGAGCGCGGCGATACAGACACGCCACGCTGATGTGGGTTTAGCCACCGACGGGGACGGAGATCGCATTGGCGCGATGGACGCGCGGGGCAATTTTGTGGACCCGCACCATATCTTCGCGTTGATGTTACGCTATCTGGTGGAGGAACGGGGCTGGAGAGGCGCCGTCATCAAGACAGTCTCCACCTCCAGAATGATCAATCGTTTGGCCCAACGCTACGATCTACCCTTACACGAGACGCCGGTCGGCTTCAATCATATCGCCAACTATATGCTGACTGACGATGTGCTCATTGGCGGCGAAGAATCCGGCGGGCTTTCCGTCAAAGGTCACATCCCAGAAGGCGACGGCATCCTGATAGGGATGTTCTTACTAGAAATCATGGCGGCGGCGAAAAAGCCCCTGCATGAACTGGTGGCCGAGATCCAACGGGCAGTAGGCCCAGCCCACTACGCGCGCACCGATATCCCCCTCAAACACCCGGTTCCCAAAGCCGCGATGGTGGCGCGGCTCTCTGATGATGCGCCGGCGCACCTGGCAGGACAAACGGTGGTTGAAGTGAGCACCATGGATGGCGTCAAGTACATCTTGGCCGATGACGCTTGGTTACTGATCCGGCCTTCTGGCACCGAGCCGGTACTGCGTGTCTATGCAGAAGCGCCTTCAAGGGAAGAGGTGGCGGAATTATTAGCCTACGGCGAGAAAGTGGCCGCGTAAAAAAGATCGAAGGTCGAAAGTCAAAAGTCGAAAGTCGAAAGGCGGCCTCCCTTTTCGCGGTGAAAATGAAAATGTATAGGGTGCGTTTCCTCTTAAAATGGAACACGCAATACACCACCAGAAATTCAATCGCAATGCAACGCCTCCCAATGTATTTGCCTTTTTACGCTTCAAATATAGAATGTGGATATGACTAAAATCTCTATCGCTTTTCGCCGCACGGATCTCCGCGCCCCCATGGAACTTGCCCAACGCTACGGGTGTGGCTTGGAGATCCAAACTTTCTCCAATCCTGATATTCTAGATGGTGATTGGCAGAGCCTGGTACACGACTACCAGCAGCTGTTAAGTTCCTTCTCTGCCCCGCTGGCCTCTCACGGCGCTTTCTTTGATATGATGAGCTCCAGTATGGATGCCCGGGTGGTAGCCTTAACCAGAGAACGGTATCTGCTCAATCTAACTATTGCCGAGGAGCTAGGGGCTACCCGGCTGGTATTCCATACAAATTTCCTCCCCATGATTCGGACGGAAACTTATCGACGTTTATGGCTCACCGGTCAGATCAAATTCTGGCAAGAGCTGGGATTGCTAGCCGCGGAGAGAGGTATTACGCTCTGCCTTGAAAATATGTGGGATCCAGATCCCTTTCTCCTACGTGACCTCCTAAACATGGTAAATATGCCAAATATGAGCTGCTGTTTGGACGTTAGCCACACGTACCTGTACGGGCAACAGTTACATGGGATAACGCAATGGTTGGAAGTATTAGGCCCGTATATTCGCCACGTACATGTAAATAACACGTTAGGCGTGATTGACGAACACCTGCCCTTAAATACCCTCGGGGGAATAGTGAATTATGCCCATTTGCTACCTAAATTGGCCGCACTCCCGCTTGATCCTGATATTGTGATTGAGATGGATGATTTGCAAGCTGTAGAGAAAAGCTTGAACTTCTTATCTCGAGTTCTGCAACGCAAATAGTTTGAACGTTAGAATAACGCAGACACAATCCGGCACACTTCTGCTAAAAATTCCTCATCCCGTTTTGTAAATGGGGCCAGCGTGTGCGAATCAATATCCAGCTCCCCCACCAGGGATTGAGCGCTGTCGTACAGTGGAATGACAATTTCTGATTTGACCTGGGAACTACAGGCTAGATAGTTAGTAGCCTGAGTAACATCTTGCACAAGAAAGATCTCTTTACTCTCCGCAGCTTGCCCACAAATCCCCTCCCCAAAACTGATGTGGGTGTGCTCTGTCGGCGCCCCCACAAAAGGCCCCAGAACAAGTTCCCCTTCAGCAACCAGATAGAAACCTACCCAATCATAATGTTCAACCATAGTGACTAGCAGTTGACAGATTGCAGTGAGCCGCTGATCTCGAGTCTGGTCTCTGGAAACTATTTTTTGAATCTCAACTAACAAACTATGGCTATTTTTGAGCATCTGCTTATCCTCCCCTGATTAAATTGATATGGGTGCATTTCATTGCAGTGTATCTTCTCAATAAGTAGGGGGAACCATGGCGTTACTGTTATGCTCACCACGGAGACACAGAGAACCCTGAGAAAAAATAAATGACTCGGTGCCCTCCAGGTCTCTGTGGTGAAAACTACCCCGAAATATTGAGATGATACGACTCGGGAACAGAGTGAGACGATAGTCCATATCGCTCTAACCAAATTATAATCTATGGCAACTCTTGCACGGTCTTTGATACTGGTATATAATGACCATACAAAATTTAAGAGGAATGTACCAACATCGCTTTTTTATATCAGCCAACGGTTCGGGGCAGTGGTCATCGTAGGTCAAGAAACCAATCGCGGTGATAACGTAACCAGTAATTGTATTGAAGTATCACAAGAAATCTCAGGTGATGTAAAAATGAGGATGCGCAAATTAAACAGTTGGATGAATATAATATCTTTCTCTGCTCTAGTTATCTTACTTCTTGCCCCTCAAGGATTGGTCGCTCAAGGGGATGAAGATCCTCTTAAACGCTACGCAGAGACCGGTTGCTCTCTGCAAGGGGATTTTCTGGAATTCTTTGAGACCCGAGGAGGATTAGAGGTCTTTGGCTATCCTCTTACCGAGCCGTTTTGGCAAGGCGGTATTCAGGTACAATACTTTCAGAAGGCGCGGTTGGAATCTCATCCTGATAATCCTCCTCCCTATCAAGTGCAATTGGGATTGCTGGCAGATGAGCTCAACTACCGCAACCCTCCTCAACCTCGACAGCAACCCGATTCGTCAAACAGACATTATTTTCCAGAGACCGGACATACGGTTTCATTAGCCTTCCTCCGATTTTTTAGAGAGCAGGGAGGAATAGATATATTTGGTTGTCCCGTCACTGAGATGTATTATGAAGAGGGACGCATAGTGCAATATTTCCAGCGCATGAAGATGGCTTGGTATCCCACTGATAGCGCCAGCCCAGTACACATTGAAGATCTAGGGGAGATCTACTTGCGCACACTGGCGGAGCGTTTCCCCCCAGAGTCGAATTGCGATGGCCACTCCTTTCTCCATGGTGAGCAAGCAGCGCAATTAGATGTGGTGATTTCGATACGACATTCGGTCTTGGAAAAAGGGGCGGATACTCAAACGGTATCAATTTTAGTAACTGATGGGAAAAGGGCACCGCTGCCTAAAGCCAGAGTGGTGATTACTTTGCGGAATGCAGCCGGAGCTACACTTATTAAGCTAGATAATTTATTCACCGACGAGCGCGGTTTTCTGCGGATATCTTCCATCCCCGTGCAAGGAGTGGGAACCGGTGAAAATGTGACCGTAGAGGTAATAGCTGCTTACGGCGGAATGAGTGTAGTAGGCAGCGATGTTTTTCTAGTTTGGTGATCTCAACATCCAGCAAAAGGAGCGGGGGTTATTAGCCCCCGCTCCTTTTCTCTAGAGTGACCAGGGAAGTCAAATTATCCCTGCCCTTCAGGTGAAGAGTCGGTACTCAACCCCAACCGGTTTTTAAGGCGCGTGAACCAGGACTTCTGCGGTCTGGAGAATTGCTCACTTGTTTTGGTATGCCGGATACGACTGATAGCTTGGCGCAACTTTTGCATTTTCACTACTTGCTTCTCTTGATGTTCGTCTTCGTCTCGCATGGATTCCCCCCTTGGAATGGTTAAGATTACGTGGCCCGTTCACTAGCTGAGTCGAACATGTAACCTACCCCGCGAACATTTCGAATATAGCGAGGACGGCTTGGCTCTGGTTCAATCTTGCTGCGCAACCGCCGGATGTGAACTCGAATGATAGAGCGCGCTCCTTGAGTATCAGTTTCGTATCCCTGCGCGCAACGGACCAACTCTTGAGGCGAACGCACTTGATCTGCCTCCTCTAACAGGCATTCTAGCAGTCGAAATTCCGTCGGGGTAAGATCAATCGGTTCACCATCGCGGACCACCAGATGTCTCGCCCGATCAATGATGATACTATCAACTTGCAATATATTATCATCACTGGACAGTGGCGGTTCGGGCAAATCTGCCTCTGTGTCGGCCAGTTTTTGCGCCGTCTCCCGTAATTGAACTATCAACATCTGTTGGTGCTGTTTTCGCTCAACTGCCTCAAGCCCTTCGCGCAGTGTGGTGATGATTTGCTCCGGGGAAGCCGGTTTGAGCAAGTAGTGATAAGCTCCCTGGCGGAGAGCTTTAATAGTTGTCTCTACAGTTGCATAACCGGTGATCAGAATAACCAGTATCCCGGGCGCGGTCTCCTGGATAGCAGTTAATACTTGCAGGCCGTCTATGCCTGGTAGTTGTAGATCCAAGACAACAGCGTTAAAGGGACCGCCCTCATCAATTAACTCCAGAGTCTCCTCACCGGAAGCTGCGAGAGTAACTTGATATCCCTCCAAGCGTAAAATTTCACCCAATGTGATACGCTCGGCTACTTCATCATCGACTACGAGTATATGCTCTTGATGCATTTTACCTCTTACCCTGCAGGACGAGAGGGAGGCGCACAATGAAGGTTGCGCCTCCTTCAGCGGGACTCTCTACCTCAATTTCACCACCGTGTCGCTCTATGATCCCATAGCTAATGGCTAACCCTAGCCCAGTCCCGGTGGATTTTGTAGTGCGAAATGGTTCAAAGAGATGTTCACGAACTTCAGGGGCAATGCCTGGCCCATTATCACGGAAAGCTATCACGATCTGCTCCCGTTCCTCATGGTAGGCGGACCCAATGCGCAGCTCCCCCCCCATCCCCATGGCCTCAATAGCATTGATGACAATATTTAGATAGACCTGGGTTAATTGATTATTTGAACCCATTATAAGGGGCAAATCAGAAGCCAGCCGAGTAAGCGTCTCGATATGCGCTTGCTTCAAGCGTTTGCCGGTCAGGGCTAAAGCGCCTTCTACCGCGGCGTTAGGTGGGAGCAGCTTGAGAGTGCTAGAAGCCGGGCGATAGAAATCTAACATCCGGCGCACGATATGCACTAACCGTTCAACCTCTCCTTGAGCCATATCCAGATACCGTTGCCGTCCGGAGGCATCCATATTAGGATGACTGACCAGATGCAGGCTGTTTTGGATAGCTTGCAAGGGATTGTTGATCTCGTGAGCAATAGAAGCCGTCAAGCGTCCCACCGCGGCCATTTTTCCCGCCTGCAGGAGTTGGTTCTGCGAGCGTTCTAAAGCTTCAGTGAAGGCCGCCAGCTCCCCATAAAGTTGCGCATTCTCTACGGCGATGGAGACGGTCGCGGCCATCCGCTCGAAGAGCGGCAAATTGTCGCGGCTTAAAGTGTTACTCCTCCCCAGGACGATCAATAACCCAACCGGATCCTCGTGCGCTGTGATAGGGATATAAAGTTGATCTAAGGAGCGTATCTCTAAAAGCTCGAACCAGAAATCACCGGTAATAGCGGTTCGCAGAATCGCTTTTCTCTCTTCTATCGCCTGACTCGCACGCCCATTAACGGGGGGAACCACACGGCCCTCCAACCAAGTGCCTGCGGGGTTTTTAGCAGTACGGATGATCCAATCAGTAGATTCCTCATCCTCCAGCACAATCAAGAAAGCTTCCGCAGCTATCAACCGCTCTAAGCCTTCCAACGCTGAGACCAACACATCATCTAGCTCTAGACTGGTGGAGATCATGCGATTGATCTCGTTGAGCGCGGCCATCTCCTGATTACGCCGGCGTAACATCCTCTCTGTCCGCCGGATGCGAAGCACCACGTTCAACCGGGCCAGGAGCTCTTGCGGATCAAATGGCTTGGTGATGTAATCCTCGGCTCCCATCTGCAACCCGCGCGCTTTATCTTGCACCGCATTTACCCCAGTGACCAGAATAACAGGGATCTGCTTTAGCGTTGGTTCGTTTTTTAGCTCCCGCAAGATATGAAAGCCGTCGAAACGTGGCAGCTTAACATCCAGCAAAATAGCATCAACGGCTTGCCCCGCGGCCATCTCCTGATGAAGTTTATCCAGCCCACTTTCCCCATCTAGCGCAGTTAGCACGGTGCAAGGAAAAATCTGTAGAATTTCCTGCACCATCTCCACCATGATGGGGTCATCATCGATAATTAGGATCTGTGGTTTTTCCATAGTTTAGGCGTCTAAACAAAATCTCAGCAAACGAAGTATAGCTCCCCGAAAAAAGATAGTTCACCACAGAGAGACACGGAGGACACTGAAAAAAGAAAATTTAAGTTTATAATCGCTGCGCTCTCTGTGCCCCGTAGCGAAATGCAGCAAAGTTATCTCTCCACCAAGACGCAAAGGCGCTAAGAAAAAATAAAGTTTCAAATCCCCGTGCTCTCCGTGCCGCCATGGTGAAATTCTTGGTCTCTTCAGTAAGTCAAAGTATACTTGGTTTCATAAAAATTGCGAAAGCCAGCAAGATCAAGAACACAAATGAATTGGGTGCGTTTCATTGCGGTTGAATTTTTGGTAGCGTATTGCGTGTTCCGTTTGGAGAAGCTTTACGCTACACGCAATACACAACCGGGACAGAGATCTCAACTCATCCGATATGTACCCAAATGAATTTGAACCAAATGTCACTTGTCAGAGTATAAAGTAATGTGTATAATAATGACCGAGTTGCCACTGAAGTATAGGGTGAACGCCATCAAAGAATATACCGAAGCAACCATAGCCTTGGATGATTTGATACGGACAGCACTCTCTCAGCGCGTGATGAATGCGCACCCATCCCCACTGCACTGGTGGCGTATCAAACAAGAGCTGTATCAATCTGCTTCACCGCCATTTTTAAGCTGGCACCTATTCCTTCCTGCGCTAGAAAAAGCGCGCGTTCACTCTCTCTCACTGGGTTACACAGCACCCATCTTTTGTAACTGCACAGGTGCTTAAAAACCAGGTTTGGGGATGACGTAATCCTTTGACCCAAACTAATATAGTA
>JAIOSN010000249.1 GCA_021107605.1 Anaerolineae bacterium
AGGCAAAAGAAGCAGCTCCAACCTGACTAACAAGAAAAGCCAGGAGAGAGATTAAAATCCTCTCCTGGCCTTCTGGCTTACTGGTTAGGTATGTTTTACTATGCCCGTAACCGGGGGCGGAATTTATAACTGTAGATAATTTTCCCCTCGTCGCCTTGCGCACGGAGCTTGCGAGTGACCATCTCCACCGGCATCCCGATCTGCACATCTTCTGGCGCTACGTCCGTTAGCTGCGCGGTAATCACGGGGCCTTCGACCAATTTGACCAACGCCACAGTGTAGGGCGTGTAACGGGCGAATTCCGCCGGGGCATTTTTGACAGTGGTGAAAGTGTAAACTTCACCCTTGCCACTGAGCCGGTAAGGTTCTTTGGCCGGTTGTTTGCACTTCGGGCAAATATCACGTGGCGGGAAGATTTTCACGCCACAGTGCGGACATTCCTCGCCTTCCAATCTATACCGCTCTCCCTTTAATCTCCAATTCAAAGCAATTTTTGCTGACATCGTGTACCTCCTAACCTTTAACTTTCAACATTCAACTTGTAACTTTCTTCTATTCCATCGCTTCAAAAATATGGGTGATAATAGTAGCGCCGCTCCCGCCGATATTTTGCGTCATGCCTAACCGCGCGTTGGCTACTTGATTGTGACCGGCCAACCCACGCAATTGCAACACCGCTTCCACTACCTGGTAGATACCGGTCGCGCCGACGGGATGTCCCCGGGATTTGAGTCCCCCCATCGTGGCGACGGGAATGCGGCCATCAATACCGATCTCGTTTTCCACCGCCATCCGTACACCTTGTCCGCGCTCTGCGAAGCCGGCCGCCTCCAGACTGAGCGCGGACATGATGGTGAAGGCGTCGTGCAGCTCGAAGAAGTCCAAATCTTCTGGGCCAACTCCAGCCATCTGGTAAGCACGTTGCCCAGAGACACGGGCAGCTTGCAGCGCCAGCGGATCGTGGCGGGAGTGGACGGCGATCGGCATGGTAGCCACGGCCGAGCCTTTGATCAGTACCGGGGCTGGACTGAGTGAGCGCGCGTATTCCGCCGGCGCCAGGACCACCGCGGCCGCGCCGTCACAGATGGGGGAGGCGTCAAACAGTCCCACCGGGTCGGCGATGGTGGGCGAGTTGGCGTAGAGCTCCGCGCTAATTCGTCGCTGGAACATGGCATAGGGATTATGGACGCCGTTGGCATGGGCGTTGACGACGAAGTTGGCGAAATCGCGGCGTTTCCAACCGTACTCGTACATGTAACGGCGCATTAGCAGCGCGTTGAGCGTCACGAACGTGACTCCTTGACTGACCTCGTACTCAGCATCGGCGGCCATCGCCAGCGCGGCCGTGGTATCTTGCCCGTGGGTGTCGGTCATTTTCTCGACTCCTGCTACCAACACCAAGTCGTTCATGCCGCTGGCGATGGCCATCATGCCCACGCGCAACGCGGCGGAACCCGAGGCGCAAGCGGCTTCGATCTTCATCGCCTCCACGCCGTCCATCGCTAGCGCATCGGCTAACAGCGCGCCCAGGTGCTCCTGCCCCGTGACCTCGCCGGAGATCATGTTGCCGACGTAGATGGCGTCTACCTTATCCACGTTGGCGCTCTGCAATGCTTTGAGCGCCGCTTCCAGGGACAAAGCTCTAATACTTGCTTCCCAGTGCTCGCTAACCGGGGTTTGTCCAATTCCAATAATTGCTACGTCTCTCATTCAGACCTCCTACTTCAACATCAGTTTGCCGCGATAACGGGTGTAGAGACCGTAATCAATCTCTACGCGCCGCTCAATGTAATCAGACACTAGGGGCGCCTTTCCCTTCCGCTCCTCAAGTTTCTCGGTGACTTCCCAGACGAAGGCGTCGGAGCCAGCTCCAGAACCAAAACTGACCATCAAAATGCGCTCTCCGGGTTGAGCGATATCCAGCGTGGCAGAAAAGCCGGTGATTGCGGCTCCTGCGTAGGTGTTACCGATCAGGTTGCTTAACATGCCCGGTTTGAGTTGCTCTTTGGTGAATCCGAGCCGTTTGGCTACCCGGTACGGGAATTTGACGTTAGGTTGGTGGAAGATGGCGTAATCAAAATCTTCCGCGCTCAGCGCTAATGTCTCAAAGATGCTCTCGACCGCTGCTTGGATGTGAGCGAAGTAGGCCGGTTCGCCGGTGAAACGCCCGCCGTGACTGGGATAGTGTTGGTAAGCCCGCCGCCAGAAATCCGGTGTATCGGTGACGTAAGAGACCGAGCCGGCGCAGACGGCCAGCGCATTCTCTGCCGGCCCCATAATAAACGCGGTGCCTCCGCTGGCGGCTGTATATTCCAGCGCATCGCCCGGCCGCCCCTGGGCGGTATCGGCGCCGATCGCCAGCGCGTAATCGGCCATTCCCGCACCGACCAATCCGATGGCTGCTTGGAGGGCTTCCGTCCCCGCTTTGCAGGCGAATTCAAAATCGGCAGCCAGATGATATGGAGTCGTGCCCAGTGCTTCGGCCACAATGGTTGAGGAGGGTTTGACTGCGTAAGGATGCGACTCGCTCCCTACCCAGACGGCTCGTAGTTCTTCTGGTGCAATCCCCGCGCGGGCGAGAGCATTGCGCGCGGCCTCAATGGAAATGGTGATGGTGTCCTCGTCCAGCCCGGCGACGGCTTTTTCTTTGATTGGTCCCCGCCCGCCACTCTGCCAGATGCGAGCGATTTCGCTATTGGGCAGCCGGTAAATGGGTATGTAGGAGCCATAGCCTACAATACCCACGGGACGTTGTGGTTTCATCAGTACCTGTTTGTTCACATAGACCTCCTTAAAAATGCGAGTTACAAGTTAAAAGTTGCAAGTTACGAGTTGCTGGCGGCCAGCGCGACCTGACGGGCGTGTAAGCTCATGTGTCCGCGTTGGATGCCTTCCGTGGCCAGCGCGCGGAGCGCGGCCAGGTTTTGTGCCAATCCCACGCTGACCACGATGGCGGCCAATTCCGTGGCGCGCTGAACGCCCAGAATCTTCAATGCGAGCCGGGCTGTTGGATGGACGCGCGTCGCGCCGCCGATGGTGCCTAGCGCCAGCGGCAGCTCCAGCGTGCCGACCAGCTGCCCTTCTCCATCCCGGCGCCAGGTGCTCAGGCTGGTGTATTTTCCGTCACGGGCGGCGTAAGCGTGCGCGCCGGCTTCAACCGCGCGCCAGTCGTTGCCGGTTGCCAAGACCACCGCATCAATGCCGTTCATAATGCCCTTGTTGTGCGTGGCCGCGCGGTAGGGATCTGCCGCCGCGAAAGCCCCGGCTAGTTCGATGCCGCGCGCCACATCCGCGCCGCTGAACTCGCTAAAAGCGAGCGCGCTTTCGGGAATGCGCACCCTTGCGCGCGCCAATCGCCGATCCGCCAAGTTGCTCAAGATGCGGAGGAAGACTTGTCCGCCAGTGAGCTCTTCAATGCGCGGGGCCAGCCGTTCGCAGGCGGTGTTGATGGCGTTGGCTCCCATCGCGTCGCGCACATCGTAATGCAGTTGCGCGATCAGCATCGGGCCGGTGAACGTTTCTAAAATGTAAGCCTGTAAGTCGCGTGCCCCGCCCCCCAGCTGCTGGAGAATTGGATCAACTTCATTGGCCAGCGCCAGCAGCTCCGCGCGGTGCGCCAACAGGTCTACCCGCGCGGCCCAGGGATCGGGGGAGGCCACCACTTGTATCTGGCCGAGCATCACCGGGTCATCAGTGGCAGCGACGAAGCCGCCGCCGGCCCGCGCTAATTTAGCCGCCAGCGAGGCGCCTGCCACGACGGAAGGTTCCTCAATTACCATGGGCACCAGCAGCTCACGTCCATTGACGATGAAATTGGTAGCCAAACCGAGTGGTAGGCGATATAGTCCCACCACGTTTTCGATCATCTGTTCCGCTTGCTCTAGCTGCAAACCCCCCTCATTGTTGAGGAGGACTTGTTCATCAACCGTTAAGTTGTATTCTGCGGTGATAATCTCTAAGCGTTCCGCTTGTGTCAACTTGTAAAAGCCGGGAATGTGTGATTTTGCGCTCTCTTGCATAATGAACCTCCGCTCAAGTGCTGATAATGCCAGCGAATTGGGAATATAATAACATAGATATGCTTCCAAAACCTATCAAGCTAGGGTTAGTGGCCGGTTAGAGAGTAAATAACGGGTAGTAAGTTAGTATCATCTGGCAAAATAACCCTCCTGTGGAAGTCCTCACCGCAGAGATGCAGAGGGCGCTGGGATTTTCGTAATTTGCCATGCCCAATTACCTCTGCTTGCATCAGCGCGAGTGGACAGCACAAACATACCGGGTCCTTCTAACCTTCGTAATTCTGTTTCCTAATTCTGTTTCCTAATCACCGATCACTGATTCCTAACTAGCGTTTGCTTTATTTGCTAAAATGTATAAGCTAACTGTATGCTGGTGGCCTAGCCACCGATAGAGAGGAAACGTGTTACGGGAACTACATATTCGTAATTTTGCTATCATTGATGAGTTGCATTTGCAGCTGGAAGAGGGTTTCAATATCCTCACCGGGGAAACGGGCGCCGGAAAATCCATCTTGATTGATGCGGTGGATTTAATTTTGGGCAGTCGCGCGGATCTATCGACGATCAGAGCTGGGGAATCCCGTGCGCTTATTGAAGGAATGTTCACCTTGACCGAGGCAGAACAAGCGGCACGCGCCGCACTCTTGGCGCAAGAGGAGCTGCTGGGCGAGCGTCCTGATACGCTCTGGTTGAGCCGTGAATTGCGCGCTGATGGTCGCTCGGTAGCGCGTGTGAACGGCGCCGTGGTCTCGCGCGCGCTGTTGGGGGCGGTGGCGGAAGGGCTGGTAGACATTCATGGCCAGAGCGAACATCTGAGTCTCTTACGGGTGCGTGAACAGCTCGATTTCCTGGATCGTTTTGCCGGCTTGATGGAACTGCGTTCCAGAGTGGCCCAGGTGGTGCGCCGTTTGCAGCAGCTCCGGCGGGAACTGCAAAGACTGCGCATGGGGGAACGCGAGCGTATCCAGCGCATAGAGACGTTGCGCTATCAGGTGCAAGAAATCTCTGACAGCTCCCCGAAACCAGGAGAGATCCAAGAGCTGGCAGCAGATCGTGTGCGCTTGGCGAACGCCGAACAGTTAGCTTCTCTCTCTGCCAAGCTGCTGCTGTTGTGGGAGGAGGGCGTGGAGGAGACGGAAACCCCGGCTGTCTTAGACCTGTTGGGCGAGAGTCAGCGTGAGATGAACGCGTTAGTGCGGGTTGATGCCACGCTCTCCCCGGAGGCTGAGCGGTTAAGCGATGTGGTCTATCAAATCGAGGATCTGGCGCGTGATCTGCGTGCCTACTTGGACGAGATAGAGTTCAGTCCCCGCAGGCTCCAGCGGGTGGAAGATCGGTTGGTGCTTTTGCGCCAGCTGTTGCGGAAGTATGGGGACACTCTAGACGAGGTGTTGGCTTATGCGGAACGGGCGCGGCAAACCATACTGGAGTTGGAGAGTAGCGATGCACGTATCGTGGAACTGAGCGCGGAGGAGGAACAGCTGCGTGAAGAAGTGGCCGGATTGGCGGCTGAGCTATCGGAGCGCCGCCGGAACGCGGCCCAGGAACTGGCGGCGGGAGTGGAGCGCGAGCTCGCGGATTTGCGCATGGAGGAGGCGCATTTTGGCGTCGCGTTCCGCTTGACAGAGACGGCGACTGGTTTGCGCTTGACGCCACCGCAACCAGCTGCCCGTTGCATCACAGTGTTTGGTGAGCAGGAATCCGAGTCCGAAATGGTGCAAGCGGTCGCTTTTGATACCACCGGTATGGATCAGGTGGAGTTTTTGATTGAGTCGAATGTGGGCGAGGGACTTCAGTCTGTGATTCGCATTGCTTCCGGCGGCGAGATGGCCCGGCTGATGTTGGCGCTCAAAACAGTGCTCTCGCGTGCTGATCAGACGCCCTCATTGATCTTTGATGAAATTGACCAAGGCATCGGAGGGCGGGTAGCCGTGGTGGCGGGAGCCAAACTCTGGCAGCTCACCGTGGCCTCGACGGGGGGGCTGGCGCATCAAGTGTTGTGCATCACGCATCTGCCGCAGCTGGCCGGGTTTGGCGATGTGCATTTCGGCGTGCGGGAAGAGGTGGTTGCTGGACGCACCATCACGCGCATAGGGCGGTTGGGGCACGAGGAGCGGTTGCAGGAGCTCACGCAGATGTTGGGCACAGCGGAAGATAGCGCCTGGCGCGGCGCCCATGCGATTCTGGCTCAAGCTGCGCGCTTGAAACAGGAAGCCGTTTCTGTGTAGCGGGACTAGGGATTTGCTGACCGCTAGAATCGGGTTATAATTGAGTGGTGATGTTTCAGCTATTTCTCTTCTCTGGAAGTATCGAAAAAATTTGTTATTGAGAATCTCAGGCGCTAGTTGTTTGAGGCGCGCTACATTCTCTGCGTCGCTGATTAGAGGGAGTGTAGCTGGCAATAGTATAAGCGTTAGCTCGGTAAGGATGGTTGCAAATGGCATTAAAGGGTAGGTTAAAAGATTTTGGGATTACCCAACTCTTAAATCTGGTCAATTTAGCTCGCAAAACGGGGACGCTTTATCTGGAAAGTCCTGAAGGGAAGGCATTCCTCTGCTTCCGGCAGGGTAAGTTGATTTACTCGGCTCTGCGTGGAGAAGAAAAAAATCTTCTGGCGCTATTACAGGAAGCCGGCAAATTGACCAAAAAGCAGGTGCAGATCATCGAGTCCAACATGGCTGGCAAGGCTGATCGTGATATCGCGATGATGTTGGTTCAGGCGGGTCACATCAAGCAACGAGATGTGGCATCCAGTATGCACCAGTATGTGTCCGGCCAGATGTACCATATTTTTTCTTGGCAGGAGGGGACGTTTCGTTTCGAGCCTGGTTCGCTCCCTATCCAAGGTAAGATGACGGTCTCCATTGCGTTGGAGAATATCATTATGGAAGGCAGCCGGCGGCTTAAGGAGTGGGAGCGGTTGCAGGACGAAGTTCCTGATCTGGATGTGGCCCTTAAATTTGCTGAACGGCCTACTACCCCGTTACGTGATATTAACCTCACGGTGGAAGAATGGCGAGTTATCTCTTTCGTTAATCCACGGAACACAATTCGGCGCATCGCACAGTCCAATAATATGAGCGAGTTTCAGATTCGCAAAATCGCTTACAGATTGCTACAGGCGGGTTTGGTAGAATTTGTACATGCGCCACGCCAAGCTGTGGTTCATGTTAAAGGCGATACCCTGGGGCGTAGAGATAAGGCTCAGGGCAGGTGAGCGATTACCAAACCGGTCTCTCAACGCCGCCCGGCGGTAAAACGAGGTTTAATCCAAAAGTTAATTGATCGAATTCGGGAGCTCTAACGCATGCAAACACTGAAGATCGTTGTCACCGGCCCTTTTTCATCTGGAAAAACAGAGCTTATCCAAAGTATCAGTGAGATAGACGTTGTCTCTACTGAGCGGGCAATTTCACGGGAAGCGGAGCGCATTAAGGAGGCTACCACAGTAGCGATGGATTTTGGGCGTATTACCATTGATGATGAATTGATCTTATATTTATTTGGAACGCCTGGTCAGCGGCGGTTCAATTTTATGTGGGAAATCCTCTCCGAAGGGATGCTGGGATTTGTAGTGATGGTCGATAGCAGCCGCCCTGAGACTTTCCTCGAGGCACGCCGCATTCTTAATACCTTTAGAAATTACTCTCCTGTACCTTACATCGTGGCCGCTAACAAACAGGATATGGAAGATGCCTGGCCGGCGGATGATTTGCGGATTGTGTTGAAGATGGCTCCGGATGTCAAGGTTGTGCCCTGCATCGCTACTGATCGGGAGAGTGTCAAAGCGGTATTATTAGAATTGCTCTATTCTATCTTGGCGATTATGGATAGAGATGAGGTAGAGTAATAGAAATTGTACGCAGCTCGTTTTGAGTAACTATTCTTTAACCGATTTGCAATGGCCCTTTACCGCTGATGAGTTGCGAGTGTGTTATGATGAATATGGTAATCAATTAAAAGGGCCTGGGTGTTGAGATGAGTTCCATTGTTACAGATCAAGGCATTGTACATTACGAGACAGTCGGACGAGGCCGCCCGGTTATTCTCTTACACTGTTGGCTGGGTTCGTGGAGTTACTGGTTGCCTACGATGAAGTATCTCAACGATGTCTATAAAACCTACGCCTTAGATTTTTGGGGATTTGGTGAGTCCGCTCAACAAGGCTCATTTACGGTCTCTGAATATGTGCAAATGGTTTATCAATTCATGGAGCGGCTAGGGTTGCAGAGTGCGCCGGTGATGGGCCATTCGATGGGCGGCTCGGTTTCTCTTAGTTTAGCATTGACACACCCGCAGCGAGTTGACCGGGTGGCGATCGTTGGCTCGCCAGTGGTCGGCGACGGTTTGGCCTATCCCCTCAAACTGGCCGGGAATCAACATATTGCCAAACTGCTCTATAAATTTCCCACTCTTTTCGCTTTTGGGGTGAAACTGGCTTCTCCATTCTATGCACAGGACTGGCGGGCTTGGTATGAGATGTTTAAGAAGGATTTATCTCGAACTACGATGGAATCATTTTCTGATAGCATTCGAGATTTGCACTATACTGATCTACGTCCACAGTTGCATGAGCTGATGGTGCCGGCGATGGGGATTTATGGTAGGAAGGACAATATCGTAGATCCTAAGCAAGGTGAGGTGCTCCGTGATGGCGTGCCCAATGCCATTATTCGCTATTTTGATAATTCGGCACACTTCCCTATGTTGGACGAGACCGAACATTTTCATCAGGTGGTGCGAGAATTCCTGGATTTGCAATTCGAGGGTTAGGATGGCTCCCCAGCAATGGACTGCCACAGTACCTCCTACTGTCTCTAGTCCGCAGCCACGGGTGGAATTGCCACAATATGCTTTCCCCAACAAGATGGGGCGTATTTTCCTCTTGGCTTTGGAAGAGGAGTTGGGGCGGAATGGGTTGAGAGCTGTCTTGAGATTAGCTCGATTGGCGCGGTTCGAGGATAACTATCCGCCGGCGAATTTCGAGCCGGAGATCGCTTTCGAGGAAGTCTCTGGGTTGCTGGTCGCCATTGATGAGCTCTATGGGCCCCGGGGAGGACGGATGATATCCTTGCGGGCCGGGCGGGCCTCCTTCAAATATGGACTGCATGATTTTGGGGGCTTGGTCAGTTTTGCCGATTTGGCTTTTCGCCTTATGCCGCTCTCGCTCCGGGTACGCCTAGGTTTGGAAGTTCTGGCGGAGATTCTTAATCGCTATTCGGATCAGCAGGTACAGCTCTCTCAAGAGGGGGATAATTATTTCTGGCGGGTTTCAAGATGCGGCCTCTGTGGGGAACGCAGCACAACTCTTCCAGCTTGTTCCTTGATGGTGGGGTTATTGCAAGAAGCTCTATGCTGGGTCAGCGGTGGCAAATTATTTGATGTTGAGGAAATTGCCTGTGTAGCGATGGGCGATGAGCAGTGTATCACGCGGATAGGTAAACAGCCCTCCGCAGCCCTAGGGACGGAATATGCGTAAAGTTATCTTGCGAGACAGACGACAAATAGCCCCTTTCAATGAGCCGGCGCGGGACCTCAATGTGCTCGCTAAGCCGCTTTGGCTTTTTCAACGAGACCTCTTGGCTCCTTACACTACTGAGGAGCGAGAAGTTAATTCTCTGCGGGAAATTTCAGCCGAACGGGTTGAGACTTTTGTCTATCGAGATAACTTATATTTTGACCAAAAGTTTATCGCTGAGTTTATTAAGCGGGCGCAGAAGTTGGGCAAAGCTTGTCGGGTGGCTTTTGAGTTAGACGATCCCGCACTTAAAGCACATGCTCTGTATTTGCAACGGGGTATTCGCCGCGAGAGCGGATATTATGTCGCGGACCTCTGGTATTATCCTTACGGAGTGGAACCGGTAGTGCGCCCGCTGGTTATGCGTACCGAACCACGCGAGGTGGGATTCTATCATGTGCCCACGCACATGTCCAATGTGTATGGCGATCTGGTCTATCAATTGCCCACTAAGCCGTTTCTCTCCATTGAACATTGGGTCCATGTGTTGCTGGCCAACGTGATGTTTGGCATCTTTGCTATCGGGGCGCGTTTTGAGCGCGAGTTGGATGCAGACCTTTCATTGAATTTGAAGTTGTTGTGGCACGGGATGCTGGAACGCAAACAGGTACTCTCCACCTCCACCATGGTAGCCGTGGGGGAAAATTGCGACATTGATCCTACGGCCATTATTCAAGGCCCTACCATTATCGGTGATAATGTGACTATTGGAGCCGGTAGCGTGGTTACTAATTGCATTATTGGGGATAACGTGAATATCTCGCAGGGCTGTGAGCTGATGCTCAGCGTGATTGGCCCTGGTTCCTTTTTACCCTTTCGGGCCGCGCTTTTCGAGACCGTGTTGATGGAGAATTGTATGGTGGCCCAGAACACTTGTTTGCAAATGTGTGTAGTGGGCCGCGGAAGTTTTATTGGGGCCGGCAATACTTTTACGGATTTTAATCTGGTGCCTAAACCGATACGCGCGTATTTTAGCGGTCAGTTGGAAGAGACCGGGATGAACGTGCTGGGTGGGGCAGTTGGACATAATGTCTTAATTGGTTCCGGGTTGATTATTTTTCCAGCGCGCATGATTGAATCGGATGTGGTGCTCTTCGCTTCTCCTGAACGGCGGGTTATCAAGAAAAATGTATATTATGAAGATAGCGATCATTTCAAAATAAAGGATTGGCAGGAACGTCGCTCTCGACTTTATCCCCGTCAAGAGAATCGGGAGAACGGTTACTAGTACATGGATTCTTTCGCTTTTATTATTCATCCAGTTGACCCTAAACGTGATGTTACCAGGAAATACCCCCTACTGGGTAAATTGTTGCCGGTAGATGTAATCCATTTTGTATCGCGTTTCTGGCCGCCACTCTATCTCTCACATATCACGGGAGCGCGGTCCGCCGCGACCGGTAAAGAGATTGAGGGTTGGTTGATTGCGGTACCTTATACGGCCCCGCGTATGTTAAGGCTTCCCTCCCGGGAAGTCTATCGGAAGATCATTGCGGCCGGGCGGATGGCTGAAGAACTAGGCGCACAAGTACTGGGATTGGGAGCCTATACCGCCGTAGTTGGCGATGGAGGGCGCACTATTGCGCAGGCACTAGATATAGCCGTCACCACAGGGGATAGTTACACTGCGGCCGTAGCTGTGCAGGCTTTGCACTCAGCCGCCGAGCGGATGGGGATTGATCTTCAGCAGACGACGGTGGCGGTGGTAGGGGCGACAGGCGCCGTCGGGGGTGTAGTGGCGCAGAAACTAGCGCGTGAGGCGGGACGGACCTTATTGGTAGGGCGGCGGCGCGAGCGGCTGGCCGAGGTTGGCGAGCGGGTGCAGGCGAGCGCGCGGGGGGAAGTGGTGCTCTCGCTGGACATTAATGACATCCGAGAGGCTGAAGTGGTGGTTACCGTCACTAGCGCTGGCGGCAATTTGGTACGACCAGAGTATTTGCGTCGCGGAGCGGTAGTCTGTGATGTCTCGCGGCCGCGCGATGTTTCTTGGCAGGTCGCCCAGGCACGAGATGATCTCTTGGTTTTCGACGGGGGTTTGGTAAGAGTCCCCGGCACGGTGGATTTTGGGTTTAATTACGGGCTGCCACCCGATATGACCTTTGGTTGTGTAGCCGAGACGATGGCCTTGACTTTCGAAGGGCGTTTTGAGGACTATACTTTGGGCAAGGATCTCAGTCTGGAGAAAGTTGATGCGATTGAGGTTCTGGCCGCCAAACATGGTTTTAGGCTAGCCGCTTTACGGAGTTTCGAGCGGCAATTGGATGACGCGATGATCGAGAAAGTTAAGTTACATGCGCGCACGGGTGTTGATGACATTGTAACCGGGTGAGCTGATATTACGTTCTCTGGTAGTGAGGAGGAGTATGAGCGAAGGACGCATCCTAGTAGTAGAAGATGATATTGATATCTCTAACATGTTGAAACTCTACTTTAAGTCGTTGGGTTACACCGTGTTCGCGGCATTGGATGGGGAGCAGGCGCTAACGCTAACCCGCCAGAAGATGCCGAAGGTGATAGTTCTGGATATCATGTTGCCAGATATTGACGGTTACGAGGTTTGCCGGCGCTTGCGCACCAACTTGCGTACCAGTCACATTCCCATTCTCTTCCTAACGCAGAAAGATGAACGGAGTGATAAGATCCGGGGCTTGGAATTGGGTGCGGATGATTACATCACCAAGCCCTTTGATGTGGAGGAATTACGACTGCGGGTGCGCAACACGATCAAGCGCGCCGAACGGGAGAGCCTCACTAGCCCCAGTACTGGTTTGCCTAGCGGCCGGTTGATCGAACAACAGCTGCGCGAGTTGCTCCACGCAAAAGATTGGGGTTTGTTCTATATTGGCATTGATGGGTTGAGTGCGTTCAATGAAGTCTACGGGTTCGTGGCCGGGGAAGAGGTATTACGTTTTACCGGCATGTTGTTGAACGAGGCGGTGGAAGAGCTGGGGACGGTGGATGATTTCATCGGCCATATTGGTGGGGATGATTTTATCATCGTTACTCAGAAGGATTTAGTTCCCTCAATCAGAGCTGAGATCATAGAGCGGTTTGCGGCCAAGGGGGGCACCCATTACGACTTTATGACCCGCTCCCAGGGTTATTTGGTAGTTCACGATGACTCGGGGAATGAAGTTCAGGTGCCCTTGATGTCACTGCAGGTGGGTACCTTGACCGTTGACGATGGGCCTTTCACCGATATTAGAGAGGTCACTGAAGTGGCTGCCGAAAAACGGCGCCATGCTAAGAGCTGAGAGCTAAATAATTTAGAGATGGTGAAGGCTTTCCCGGCGCGCGGGCAGTGTGATTATTTATTGTGGCTAGTTAATTGCCCTGGCTAAGGATAGCCAAGAGTAGTTATTAAGATGCTTTATATGCATGGCATTATAGGATAATGAAACTTACAAATAGCAAACTGGTTAAATATGGTGACATCCTGGTAGCATTGATCACGGTGGCGGTGCTCAGTGCATTTTTCCTGGGTGTGATCCCCCCTTACGGCTTATATGCTCTGGCACTCCCGTTGCTCTGGTCGGCCGCGCGTTGGGGAATTCGTGGCGGGCTAGGAAGTATAATTTTTCTTCTTGTGCCCTTATGGCTTAGCTTAAATGTGTTATCCGGCTACCATGCCTGGGGATTCTCCTTACTTACGGTAGCGCTTAGCATGGGGTGGCTACGAGATGACCGGAGGCAACATACGCGCCTGTGGACGCGGATACCGGTGTTCGAGGATAAACTTGCAGTTGCACTGAACGCCGTGGCCGTGTGGAACTTGGTGTTAGCAGAGGCTTTGTTGGCATTTGAGCTAACCGAGGGTGCTTGGGTCTGGGATGAGCCTCGGCCCGAGATTGCTCTCCAGGAACGCAACTCTGATATCGAGGCTGCTACCTGGCGCCAATTAGTCGCTTGGGGAGAGATGGAGAGGGCTTGGTGGCAGCGCCCGGCCTGGTTGAGAAAGTTGCAGATGCGCGGTTTGCTCACGCGCGAGGTCAGTCTGGGTAAGTGGCAAGGTTCCTTAGTTTTGTTGCGTGCGAGGAGACGTTTCTCTCCAGTGGAGATTGATTACCTGATGGTTCTGTTACGGATGGCACGCCAGGTGGTGCGCAGCCAGTCGCAATATGCCCGCGCCGATATGGTCTTGAAACATCAGATCCAAGAGCTGGAGACGATACAACATCTTAACCGTGTGATGGGGCAGAGTTTAGATTTGGATGCCACTCTCCATGTGGTGCTGGAATCTTTCAGAGAGTTGGTTTTCTACGATATTGGGGAGATCACCTATTGGGACCCAGAGAGAGAAGTTCTGGTGCGGGGCGCTATGCTGGGTAATGAGGTGGCCCAAAAATATCTAACTCGATTGCCGGGGACCTACGAGCTCACTGAGGGGTTAACCGGTTGGCTGGCACAGCATCGTAAACCATTGCTCTTGGACGATTTGCAGCACTCTGCACCGGTGCGCCCCAAAGTGGATGGGCCGGATTTGCCCATGCATAGCTATATGGGTGTGCCATTGGTAGTCCGTGGCGAGCTTATTGGTACCTTGGAAGTGGGGTTGGATGAGCCAGATGGTTTTGCAGAGCATGATTTAATTTTGTTGCAAAACCTGGGCGCGCAGGCGGCCATCGCTATTGATAAAGCCCGTCTCTACCGTGTCGCCAGAAGGCGCGTACACATGTTGGAGCAGTTGAGTGCGGTGGTTCAGGCAGCTGGCCGGGCCGACGATCTGGCTACCCTGTTCAGAGAGATTGTGACTCGTGTGGCAGAAATTGTGAATGCCGAGCTCGCTGGGATTTTGCTCTACGAGCCAGAGCATGAGCGACTGGTAGCACGCGAACCCTTTTTGGGAATTCCCGACGGATGGTTGCAGAATTATGTATTTGATCTTACTGATCTCGAGGCGAGAAGCTTTCTTGAGCAGCGAGATTATTGGATGATTGAAGATGCCGAGAGCGAGCCTTATCTAGCGGAGTGGGGTGTGCTGCCTTTAGTGCGCGCGGCTAACATCCAGCAGACATTATTGGTGGCATTACGAGCAGGCGGCGAGCAGATTGGCTTTATCCAGGTCGCTAAACAGAGAGAAGGCAAGCGTTTCACGGGCGAGGATGTGCGCCTATTGACCATGTTGACCGCCCAGCTCTCTGGTATGGTGCATATTTCCACGTTGCTAGAATCGCTGGAGGAGCGCACGCGCAAGAAGGAATCATTGGTTTCGGTGGCGACTACATTGGGGGCCTCCCTGGATTTAGCGACGGTCTTAGAAGCGATTGTGGAAGCAGCTTTTACGATGCTCAATTGTCAACGTAGCGGTATTTTTGTGGGGAGGGCTGGCAACAATACGTTGGACTTGGCAGCAGCTCGGGGAGTCTCCGAGCGGTATAGTGAACTTTCTCAAGGAGTGCCAATCTCTGTGGGCGGGCGCGCTCACGCGGCCGCCACTAAGGAAAATGTCATCGTAGCGGATCTACGAGAGGAACCCCGCTTTGAAGCTATCGCCCCCTTGGCTGGTTCGGAAGGGTTCCGCGCTTTCGCCGATATCCCGTTACTGCGCGGCGAGCAGACGGTCGGGTTACTTACCGTACAGTTTACCGAGCCACATACTTTCACGGCGGATGAGATCAACGCGCTTAACATCCTGGCAGAACAGGCGGCCATAGCGATTGAAAATGCGCGTCTCTATGCGGAGACGGACGAAAAATTACAACAACGTGTGGCCTCGTTAGAATCATTGCAGCGAGTGACGCAGAAAATTACCAGCACCCTGAGCTTAGATCAAGTGTTGGAGCTGGTACTCGCTGAGGTGATTCGCACTGGTGAGGCGGATGCGGGGTTGGTGGTGTTATTGCACGCGGGCGACAGCCGGGAGCTGCGGATTTCGCAAGGTTATCACCCTGCTGAACAGCATCTTTTACGGGAGCTAGTTCAAGATCCATCCCAATCTTCAATCTCGCGAGAATTTTGGGAGCAGCCTAAATTTCGCTATGTACCGGACAATGCAGACTTTGCCCAATTAAAAAGGTTTGGTTCTCTGTTGTTGGCTCCGGTTTTCTACCAGGGTGAATTGGCTGCGGCTATTCTTATCCAGAGTGAGCGCTTGCACGCCTTTACTCCAGCCATGTTGGAGTTCGTGGAAGGACTGGCGACCCAAACTTCCATCGCGGTTGGGAATGCGCGACGTTACGAAGAGCAGATCGCGCGTGGTGGATTGATGCACCAGCGGGCGAAGCAAATGCAACTTTTCCTGGAAGTCTCGCGCACTATGCGTTCGGATCGTCCGCTGGAAGAGATGTTGCTGGATATGGCCTATGCTATGCAGGAGGCCATTGGCTACGATATCGTCATGATCAGCGTGTTGGAAAATGATGTTGTGCGGCGTGTAGCTGGCGCGGGCATTCCCTTAGAGGAAATGGAACGGCTGAAACGTGTGCGCCAATCCTGGTCTGATGTCTTTCGTCTGTTACAAGAACAATTTCGCATAGGGCATTGCTACTATATTCCGGCGGAGCACCAAGCTGTGTGGCGTGATGAGATAGATGTCTTCGAGGCTGAAGATATTGATCTAAGTCGCCGCGTAGATACCAATCAATGGCATCCTCATGACCTGTTGTTGATACCGCTTTACGGTACACAACAGAAAATCTTGGGTTACGTGTCGGTGGATAATCCCCGGGACGGACGTGCTCCTACCCGGGTGCTCTTGGAAGTTGTCGAGCTCTTCGCAGCGCAGATAGCTCTGGCCATCGAAAACCACCAGATGATCACAGATTTGAGATTGCAAGTTAATACTCTCAATCTCTTCAATGAGGTCAGTCGTGCTATCACGGCGAAACTCGATCTTAATACAGCGCTCAACACAGTAGTGCAATCGGTAACTAACATCTTGGATTATGACTATTCGACTATTTTCTTACTGGATAAAGATAGTAACCGGTTGGTACCTCGGGCTTCTTCTGGCTATGCTTTGGAGATTATGGCGGACCTTGCCTTTTCCATTGATGAGGGCTTGTTCGCCGAGTTGATGTTCACAAACTTGCCGATGTATGTGGCGGACACTCAAGAGGACCCGCGTTTTACACCAGGCGCCTTGGAAATTGGTTCTTTGGTGATGGCGCCCCTGGTAGTCGAAGGCCGTTCAGTAGGAGCGTTGACCGGGGACCGTAAAGAGAAGGGGAAATTCTCTCCTGCCGAAGTGGCAACTTTCTCCTTGCTAGCAGATCAGGTGGCAGTAGCAGTAGAAAATGCCCGGCTCTTTGATGAAGTTAAACACTTCTCGGTAGAACTGGAAGAGCGGGTGACCAAACGGACGGAGGAATTGGCCGAGGCGCTGGAAAGCCTGGGGGCGGAGCGTGACCGGACTGATATTCTCTATCGCATTGCTTCCGAGCTGGTAGCTAGTCTGGATATTGACCGGGTGCTCAACAAGGCTCTCTCTCTGATGCGGGATGCGGTACAAGCGGATCGAGGCTCTATTCTGATATTGGATGAGAATACTGGTTATTTATATCATCGGGCGTCTATTGGGCGCGACGAAGTTGTCCCCCCAGGTGGGATTCGCTCCGAGTTGGACCGCGAATCGGGATTGATCGGTTGGATCTTGAGACGCCGCGAAGCGGTACGTGTCTCTGATGTTACTACTGACGAGCGTTGGGTTCCGATCGCGGATGATCAGGAGACGCGTTCTGTATTGGCAGTACCTATCGTCACTAGTGAGGGCCGGGCAATTGGGGCGATCTTTCTCCACTCTTATCACGTAGCTGCGTTTACTGAAAACGATCTCCGTTTGGTGAAGGCGGCCGCCGTGCAGTTGGGCAGCGCGATGAATAATGCAAATCTCTACCGTATGTTGCGCGAACAAGCTGAGCGACTGGGTTTGATGTTCCGCACACAACAGATTGAGGCGATGAAAAACCAAGCTATTCTGGAAGGTATCGCTGATGGGGTAATGGTGACCGACGATCACGGGCGGGTCATCCTCTTCAACGAAGCTGCCGGGTACATCTTTTCGGTGGAACGCACGCAAGCTCTGGGACGCATGTTGGATGAGATGTTAGGACTTTACGGTTCCAGTGCTCGTGAGTGGATGTCTCAAGTGCAACAATGGCAGGCCGATCCGCAGAGTTATACCAGCGGAGAGTTCTTGGCTGACCGGTTGGAGATTGAATGGAAAGTTGTTAGCGTTCATCTTTCACCCGTGATCTCAGCGGCTCACGAGTTCTTGGGAGCAGTATCCGTTTTCCGTGACGTGACCTCCGAGGTGGAAGCCGAGCGGGCTAAGAGTGAGTTCGTCTCCACCGTTTCTCACGAATTGCGTACTCCGATGACCGCGGTCAAGGGCTACGTTGATCTGTTGTTGATGGGGGCGACGGG
>JAIOSN010000324.1 GCA_021107605.1 Anaerolineae bacterium
CCAAAGACGGTGTGCCGGCCATTGAGATGGGGTTGGGGAGCGTGAGTGATGAAGAATTGGCTCCCATTGGTATTTGGTCCCGCGTTCGCCATCGAGATGACGCCTCTATTGTGGGTCAGGGGATTGTTGGCGAGCTCATCTGGGAAGCGATAGCCGGGGCCGCCGCGTCCACTTCCGGTCGGATCGCCGCCCTGGATCATGAAGATGCTGATAACTCGATGGAAGGTCAAGTTGTCGTAAAATCCTGCCTCTGCTAAAAAGATAAAGTTGTTGACGGTGATGGGGGCGTGCTCAGGATATAGTTCTAGCTGGATTGTCCCTTTCTCAGTTTCTATTTCTACGAGGTAGGTGGCCTCGGTGTCGATTTGCATTTCTGGGGGGTTTTTCCACTGTTGGTTTGCCATTTGGTCTCCTTATGTTGGTTAGTGTGTAGAGCCAAGTATACTCGAAAATCAGTAGGAGTATAGTGCCGTGAGAGGCGAGTAGGAATAACAATTTAATAACTTGCGCAGTTTGATAGGTTTTCACTATTCCTAACCTGGACAAGCCAGAACCAAAAAGGAAACTCACCACAGAGGCACAGAGAACACAGAGAAAGACAGAAAAAAACTCTGCGCCCTCCGCTGTCAAGACCTCGGAGGTCTAGCACGCCTGAGTAGTAATCGGTTGGTTTGATAGAACACTAGCTATTCTCGGATACGAGAAATCGGTGCAGGTCACGAAAATCGCTGATCACCAAATCCGCGTCTATAGTTTCCGTTTCCGGACCGAAAAAACAAGTGGCTACTCCCGCTGCTTGACCGGCCAGTATGTCAATTTCTCGATCACCAACCGTGATGGTTTCTTCCCGTTTCAGGTGGTGCGCTTTGAGTATAGCCTCGAACACGGCCGGATCAGGTTTTCTGGGATAACCATCGTCTCGGGTCAGGCAACCCACAAAGTAAGCGGCCATATTGTTCGCAGCCAGCAATTGGGCTGTGCCTTCTCTTCCCCGATGCGTTACAATAGCGTTCTTCCCTCCGTTGGCACAAATGTATTGGCAGATTGTGATGACTCCCGGAAACGGTGGGTTTTCTTCAGGTTGCGTACAGGAGTAATGCTTCTTAAATTCCTGCACAATATTTTCTTCGTTCAACTGATACTTATCGGCCAGAGTAGAAACACAATGACCTAGCGATTTCCGAGCCAATCCCTCTATCCACTTCAACGACACATTCTCCCCCAAATCATTTAGAGCTGCCTGGAATGCTCTGGCAATGGGAGGGTAGGTATCAAAAAGCGTGCCATCTACATCCCAAATGATATTTCGAAACATGTTTGTCCTCCTCGGTTAAATTCAGAATCCAACGACTCCAACACGTCTACTGAAGTAGCCCTCTGTCCACCGGCGTGGACAAGAGGTTAGCACGTCACCGTGGGGCGACTTCCCACGGTTACTGGGCCGTTGTGCCAGGGCAGGCGTGTCTCTGGGCCAAGTGCGCAGTAAATCCGGTCGTCTGGAGTGGCTGGTAAAAATCACGCGCAGAGATGCGATCGCATCTCTGCGCGTTTTCTATTTGGTGCTGCGGCCTGTAAGTCGCAGGTTAAAGGAACTACGCCTGTTCAACGACCGAGTCTGTCACAATCCGGGTCGGATTCATCAGATTATCTTCTACGGGGCAGCGGTTGTGGATGAATTCGACAAATTTCTCCACCTTATCGCTGGGGGAACTGGTTTTGATGTGTAAGGTCATGCGAATTTCCTGGAAGCCATTGCGGACACCTTCTTGTCCCTTGAAGAAGCCGGCTGGATCCAGGTCACCTTCCAACTCTACCCAGAACTCTTGTAAATCAATCTTCTGGGATTTGGCAAAGGCGGCCGCGACGATGCACTGACAGGAGCCCAGGGCGGCCAGGATGGCCTCCACAGGATTCATTCCCTTGTCTGTGCCCCCGATAGCTTGCGGTTCATCCATGATAATTTTGAAGCCGCGACTCTCGTTTTCAACCGCCAACCCACCCGGGAGCTTACGTGAAATTGCTTTGAATGTATGGATAGCCATTTTTCTCTCCTTGAATTTAATTTCACTCCAACCGGTTCATAATACTCGCTAGGAAGATAACTGTCAATCTCAATTGCGGGGAAATGGAAACACGATATTGTTAGTTTTGGCTCCGGTAGAGTTCGCTGGGTTGCTCTCTCCCTTCAGACTGGTATCATGGCTTCTTTAAGAAGTGATTGATTTGTTGAGGAGGCCGACTTTGACTTTATGGCAAGCTTTACTACTGGGCATCTTGCAGGGCGCGACAGAATTTCTCCCGGTCAGCAGTTCCGGACATCTGGTGATTTTACCGCACCTGTTGAACTGGCCGGATCCAGGGCTGGTTCTGGATACGGTTTTGCACTTAGGCACGATGGTAGCCGTGGTATTCTATTTTTGGCGCGATCTCTGGTCGCTGGCTCTGGCGGCAATGGAGAGCTTGCGAGAGCGTTCTCTGGATGACCCGCAGGCGCGGATAGCCTGGGGGCTTTTGTTAGCTACCATCCCGACCGCGTTCATTGGTTGGCTATTGGAGGAGCGGATCGAAGAGCTCTTCCAGGCGCCGCAGGCCGCGGGCGGCTTCCTGTTGGTGACTGCGCTGCTGCTATTGCTGGCAGAGTATAGGGGACGGCAGCAGCGTGATTTAGAGACGCTCTCTTGGCGTGATGCGCTGCTTATCGGATTGGCGCAGACGTTAGCGATAGCGCCAGGCTTGAGTCGCTCCGGGACGACTATTGCGGCGGGATTGTTGCTGGGGTACCGGCGCGCGGAAGCGACGCGCTTCAGTTTTCTCTTGTCCGTTCCCATCATCTTGGGGAGTGGATTTTACCAGTTGCTGAAATTGACCGGAGACGGCGGTGCTGCCACGTCCAGTAGCGGCGTGATGTTGGTGGGATTCTTGGCCGCGGCTGTAACCGGTTATCTGGCCATTGCCGGATTTCTGGCGTTGGTGCGCCGGCAGAGCCTCTGGCCCTTCGCCGCCTATTGCGCGACTCTCGGCTTGCTGGTGGTGAGTGGAGTGCTAGGATGAGACGACGGGGTCTGCTGATTTGCGTGTTACTGGGGGTGCTGACCGCGTGCATTCCATCCTCTATTGTGCCGACGCCTATCGCTGAACCGTTGGCCGCGTCGCCGGAGTCGCTGCGGCTAGTTTACTCTGAATCCATGGCCCCCTTGTTCCACGCGCTGGCGCCGGCTTACCAGCAGTATAATCCGGCGGTGGAGGTGCTATTGCTGGAACGCGCCGCTGCGCTGGCCGAGCAGGCGTTAGTTCGTGGGGATGTGGATATCGCGGTGCTGACCAGGCTGCCCGTCGCGGCCTCAGAGTCGGCATACTGGTCAGCACCGTTTGCGCGTGAGGGGCTGGCAGTCGTGGTCAATCCGCAGAATGGGCTGCCGGGTTTGACCACGGGACAATTGCGGGAGCTCTTCCAGGGGCGCGTTGAGGATTGGGCGAGCTGGGAAGGCTTGCCCGGTTTGCCGGTGATCGTGAGCCGGGAAGAGGGTGCGGGGGAGTATGTGTATTTCCAGGAGCAAGTGATGGGCGATTTCCCTGTCACGCTGACCGCTCTCTTGGCACCCAGCAGTGAGGCCGTGCTCAAGATGGTCGGGGAGAAGGAGTTGGCGGTGGGGTATCTCTCTACGGCGCGGCTGGATGGGCGAGTCCGCCCGCTGGCATTGGGCGGCGTGCCGCCCTCACGCGAGATGTTGGCGTCTGGCGCTTATCCGTTGACCCGCGAGCTCTATTTGGTGATGAACGGCGAGCCAGATGGAGCAGCGCGTGATTTTGTGCAGTGGGTGCTGGGCGCGGAAGGGCAGCGGATCGTCACAGAGCGAGGTTGGGTGAGGAAAGGCGAGTGAGCGAGAAGGCGAGAAGGCGAGAAAGCGAGAAGGCGAGGAAGCGAGGAAGCGAGTGAGCGAGAAGGTGAGGAAGCGAGAAAGCGAGAAGGCGAGGAAGCGATGAAGCGCAGGATATTATGGTGGGGTGTGGGGATACTGCTGCTCTCACTGCTGGTGCGTTCCGGTTGGCTAATACTTTTCCCCGCTGATCCGCTAGAGCCGGTGGATGCGAAAGGGTACCATCTACTGGCGTGCAATCTGCTTGCCGGGCAGGGCTTCTCATTGAATAGTAGTATCCCTTTCTGTCCGGACACCATCCGCACGCCGCTCTACCCACTCTTTTTGGCGGCGATTTATCGTTTCTTGGGGTTAGAGCCGGCTTGCGTGGTGTTAGTCCAACTTTTACTGGAAACGTTGACCACCGCGCTGGTGCTCCGGCTGGGACGCGAGTTGGGCGGTGCGCGGGTGGGGTGGGTGGCCGCGTTCTGCTATGCTCTTAATGGGAGCACGCAGCGATATACCGGCTCGCTCTACGCCGAGACGTTGTTGTTACCGTTGGTCGCCGTGGCGTTGTGGGTCTCTCTGCTAGCATTTAAGCGAGCTACGCCGGGGCGAGTAATGCTGGCAGCATTCTGTTGGGGGCTGGCGGTGCTCACCAAGCCCAATGTGCAGTTTCTGGCGCTGGCTGTGGGGTTGTTGGGGGCGTAATACTCTCTCTTCGTTCCCCGGCCGGGACGTTTTAAGTTTTACGCCTCACGTGCCGGTCTCTATTTTATCACTCTCTTGGCGGTGCTGGCCCCCTGGTTGCTCCGTAACCATCGCCTTCTTGACCGCTGGTTCCTCTCAACCGCTTTTGAGGAGAACCTGGCGCGGGTAAGTGCTATCGCCACGCTGACGGAGGTGGAGGGGGTCTGCGCGGCGCCGTGGACGCCAACGTGGGAACATTACTATCTCAGTGCGATTGTGGACGCGGCGACGGTGCGTTTTGAGTGGGGCGCGCGCACCGAGAGCGGGGATGAGTGCAATGTTTCCCGATTGCGTCACCACGAGATGGGTATCGTGGCGCGGGAGATCGTCTCTGCGCATCCCCGCGCTGCGTTAGTGGCTCATGTGCAGGGTGTGGGACGCTCTCTCTTGGATATTGGGCATCGCAAGTGGTATCCAATGCTCACCGGCCGCGAATGGGAGACCACCGGTGTACTCGATGGTATCTGGCAGCGGATGGGGGAATCGCTCCATATAGGGGCGGTGGGCGACGCTTTCCACGCTCTCTGGTTGGAACGGGTGGTGCGTATTCCCCCGCTCGCCGGCGTGCTCTGGTGGGGGCTGTTGGCCGGGCGGATTGTGCTCTGGGGATTGTGTGGACGCGGCGCGCTGCGGCTCTGGCGCGCTCAACCTGTGGCTGCGCTCTTGTTGCTGGGGACGATAGCTTACTTTATCGTGTTGCCCGGTCCCATTGCCTATGACCGCTTCTACTTGCCTGCTATCCCAGCGGTGATGATGTTGGCGGCGTTAGCTCTTCGTTATCCACAAATTGCATAGGTTTTTCTCATTGCAAAGTCCCAGAGACCCTAAATGTTAAGGGCGCGAGTGAGGCGTTGACAGCTCAATCAAAGCGCGCCACGGGTAGGCGCATCTTTTGAAGGGGGTACTAAAAGATGGAGGACACGGGTAAGCATTTTTCCCGTGTCCGGAGCTCACTTAAACAAGGGGATACCCGAGACGAAGTTACGGGCGATGTCTTGCAGCGCGAAGCCGATAAGGTAACAATCACGGTGATAAGCGGGGTGACATAGCTAGCGTATTCTGGAGAAATTCCTGAAACGATAGGCTGAATAACAGCGTTTATTGGCGCGTGGCTTGTCCTTTTTTATAGCGGTAGACGATGCGTCCACGATCCAGGTCGTAAGGGGAGATTTCCACCTTCACGCGGTCTCCTAGTAGGATGCGGATGTAGTACCGGCGCATCTTGCCGCTGAGATAAGCGATTATCTCGTGTTCATTATCCAGCTCAACGCGGAATTTAGTCCCTTTCAGGGCTTCGGTAACAGTACCTAACATCTCAATCTTTTCACTTTTCGCCATCTTAACTCCTTCTTTATCAGTTAGTTGATTATTGGGTCGCTTGGTTGCAGAGAGGCGGCTCTTGTTCTGCAACTTCTAGATTATCTACTTGGTTCGGTTGGTTAATTCTCTCAAAGGAGGCTCTCAGATGAGCCTTGATCTCTTTTTGAGCTTGGATCAAGGGAATATCTCTGGCCGCCGCTATTTCAGCCGCCAGCAAGCGCAGCCCTTGTTTGTAGAGTTCGTTCCCTTTTTGCGTCAAGCCGTTTTCCCCCTGTTTCCGCCAGCCGGCATCACGAATTATCTTGGCGATCTCTTGAATATTTCCGGTGTGGCTCTGACTGCGGATCACTTTATGGCGCGCGCGGTAATTATTAGGCAGTTCTTCCGGGGGACTGGCTAAAATTGTCCATACCTCATCCATTTCCGCTGTTGAAACTGCTGCTCGCAAGCCAATCTCATCCACCTCGTTAATTGGAATCATCAAGTTGGTGGTGGTTTGTTTTAGCAGTCTGATCGTATAATATCTCCTTAAGGTTCCTTCTGTCTCTAACTCCTTAAAGCCGGTGATTCTTCCGGCCCCGCGGATGGGATGAACGACGGCCTCACCAATTTTAAATTTGGTTTTCTCTTCTTGCTCACCCATTTTTCCCCCTTAGGCTACTGTTAATTAATTTGAGTGCGCTGCTGAAGTTACATTTCTCTCGGTTCTGCCAGTACATTTTCCAACCATTGGAGCTCCTGAGTCGCCATGAACAAGCCATAGGCGAGTGCCAGCGGCTCTCGCGATCCGCTCTCTACGTCTTGGAGTAGCTGCTGAAGATTTTCGCGTTGTGCTTCAATCTGGGACTGGCGATGTTGCAGGTAGGCCGTCAGTCCCTCACGGGAATAATTGGCGGATAAGATGAGGTGCATCAAAAACGTCTTTAGCGAGGTCTCTTGCGTGAGGGGCTGGTCAGCCCACTCCCTTAGCTCTTGTTGACCGGCGCTGGTGATACGGTAGATCTTGCGGGAGGATTCCATCTCTTGAGTTACTAGCTTATCATCGCGCAGCGCATGTAAGGCCGGGTAAAGACTCCCGTAGCTGGGGCTGCCGATCAACCAGCTGAAGCTCTCTAGGAATACTTTGATGTCATAGCCAGTTAACGCTTTCTCTTTTAGCAAGCCCAACACCAGATAGCGTAGCTTCACTGTGTTTTTAACCATAGTGGTAAGTTCAAGTCCTGTATCAATTCGATACATGCTAACACAAAAATAGGGTTTGTCAATGAACGCTGGGTGGCATGTATATTATGCGGGCGTTGGTGCGGGTCAATTGCATTGCTCAACATCTCGTTTTGATTTGACTTTTGTCGTGCTTGGTTGCATACTAGGCGTGGGCGAGCGGGGATACGCTATGGCGAAGAGACTAAGGAGTCGTCGCGCATTCTGTGATTGTAACTCCGGGGTAGGGGATAAAGACGGATTCCGTGTAATTACAAGTTAGCGGGTCAAACGTGAAGATAAGATACTCTCGTCAAAGTGAGCAATTGTAAGTGGTAGGCTAACAGCAGTTAGCGCGCTGAAGAATAATGGACGATAGTTTCAATGTCGGATGAACTGGGTGAGTTAACACTTTTTCTGCTTGAGTGGTGAGTATATACATGAAGCAAACCGTCGAACTGAAAGTATTCATCTCGACTCGGGAGTCCTCGTGTGACGAGTGTGGAGAGGACCTTGGTCGAAAAGCTTGGATTACCCTCGTCGAAAACAAAGGGGCGCTCTGTTTAAGTTGTGCCGACTTGGATCATCTGATCTTTCTCCCCACTGGTGATGCGGCCCTAACCAGACGAGCGCGTAAACACTCGACCTTGAGCGCAGTAGTGCTGAAGTGGAGTCGTGCCCGCAAACGATATGAACGACAAGGACTGTTGGTAGAAGAAGAAGGATTAGACCAGGCGGAGAAAGAGTGTTTAGCAGATAGTGAGGCAAGAGCAAGGCGAAGGGAACGAGAAACCAGGAGGCGCGCAGAATTAGATCAGCAGTATGTAGAGCAATTTGGGTGGAAAGTGAGAGAGCTGTTTCCGAGATGCCCTGAGGGGAGAGGAAGGCAGATAGCAAAACACGCTTGTCTAAAGTACAGTGGACGGATTGGTCGGACAAAGGCAGCGAAGCGATTAGATGAAGAGGCAGTGTATTTAGCGGTGGTGGCACACATTCGACATACAGAGACAAGATATGACAAACTGTTGGTAAGCGGGTGCGAGAGGTGGGAAGCGAGGGTTGAGGTAAAACAAGAAGTTGAAGGAGCATTGGCAGAGTGGAGAGCTCTCTGACGAGCGATTGTACAGGGAAAGCCTGATCTCGGCTCGTTAGCGAGGACAGTTCGTTTAGTAATCAACCATTAAAACAGAGGAAGGCCCGCTAATTAGCGCATGAAGCCGACCGTGCTATCGCACGCGCAAATCGGCGGCCCCAGTGCCCCGGAGAAGAATCTAATGAGACAAATCACCCTTTTGCTGATCTTGACGGCCTTTCTGCTGAGTGCTTGTACTGGTGATAGTGTTCCGGTGACTGAAAGAGCCAGTCCCACTTTCACGCCTGGTCCTGCTCCCTTGTCAAGTGCGGAATACTCCAGAATTACCAGCCTGATCTGTGGAACACTCGCAAGAGAGAATTGCCTTGAAGAGGTGTGTCCAGACAGTGACATCTGTCCTCTTGTCATCGCTTTAACAGATCAGGCTGTCTTCCAGTTTATTGACACCTTTTCGAGATGCGCAGGCTGTAATACTGAAACTTTCCCAGTGCAACGCGGGATTGGCAAATGTATTGAGTACAGCATCAGCGATCTAGACTGGCAGTGGAGAGTTGAATTCTGGGTATCGGAGAATTGCAGTTTTCGACATGGGTCGCCATCAAAAAGTCGTATCAGCGTGTTTGTGAGTAGCGAGACTCTGGCAGTAGAGCATATCATCCCATCTAGCCCCTACATTGAAGACCGTTTGTTTTGCGAAGAGGATAGCGACTGCCGGTGTCTATCTGGAAGTGGAGTTCCTTTTCTGGGTTGCAGTAATACCTTATATTCGCCTTTGCACTTTGCTGGCGATCACCAATGTGATAAGTGCATTTGCAGGAGTGAACAGTGTACGTTAATAGAATGAGACCCCGTAAATGCTTTGGTTGAACAGTTCTGCATATCAAGAAGTGCCTGCATAATCATGGCAGCCCACTACTTGTTTCTGCAAAGATGATGACGCAAATACGAGAATGGCTATCCAGAGTTAAATGGCGAATTGTGATAGTCTTCGTGATGATGGGCATTGGAGGCGTTTATGGTGTGCTGCCTGTTACTCGTGCGGTTCTGGTGGCGCATCCTCCCCGCAAAGCAATAATCGCTACTGCCCCGATGTTTCCTTGTGAGAAGGTAACCTTCCTTACAGATACTGATTTGCAGGTGTATGGTTGGCATATTCCTTCGCATAATGGAGCAGCCATTATCATAGCCCATGGTTATGGTGGGAATCGAGGAGACCATCTGGAACAAGCGCAGTTTATGGCGGAACACGGTTATGGCGTCTTGCTGCTGGATCTGTTGGCGCATGGTGAGAGCGAGGGGCATAAACTAACCTTGAGTGGTCAGGAAATTTTGGCCGCAGTGCGCTACTTCGAGCGTCAGGGAAGCGTGTCGTCTACCCGAATTGGCGTGTGGGGGTTTTCGTTGGGCGGCCTGGTAGGTATTCAGGCCGCAGCACAAACGCGAGCAATTGATGCGCTGATAGCGGATGGGCCATTTCCGGTGGTTACCCACCAGGATATGCCGCACTCTGAAACGGTAAGCGATTGGTTATGGATGCCATTTGACATAGTGCAGTGGCAAGCATTGCGGGTGCAAGGGGTGCGGCCTGCAACGAGCACGATAACAGCGCTGCAACGGAGTTCATGTGGTGTATTGTTGATTGCCGGGAGACAGAATCGTGGAGAATATCGGGTAATGCAGAAGTATGCAGCTGTGCCCAGTGAGCATATTGAGCTATGGGAAGTTGAGGAAGCTGGGCATGTAGAGAGCTGGAGTGTTCGTGGTGAGGAGTACCGAGCGCGAGTGCTAGCGTTTTTCGATCAAGCTCTACTTGGTGAGGAACCAACAACTCACACTGAGGAGTGAAGGCGGTTGCCAACGCGCTTGTACCCGACCACGCTCCACGCGTGGCTGACGCCATCTGTTCGCCACACATAGTCAAATTTCTCTTGAAAGGTTACCCGAATTTCATCAAATGAAAATACAAACGATATTTGCGAGTGTGTTGATAGTAGCTGTATCAGTGCTGATGTTAGCCGCATGTTTGTTTCACCGGCCAACGAGTACTACATTGCAGCCAAGCCCTGTATTACCAGTCCATTATAATATGAAGGATTAGTGCTGGTCTACGATAGCGAAGGAATCCCCCTCTCTTGCTATTGATGAAGGCGTTATCAGCGCTCGTCTAGTTTCATCTTTGGCAAAGGTTAATCCGTCAACAGAAGTCTTATTGGCAATTTTGGTTCCTGCGCCGTGCAGTTATGAAGAAAGACATTGGATGTACGAGCTTTTAGTGAATTTGGGCCACGGTAGTACAGAAACGCCCATATTCGATTTGACCAACTACAATTTCCAAAAGCTCGAAGTAGATGTTGATCAGGATAATGAAAGGGAGATTGTACTTTTCGGTGGCGGACAAATAAACTCCGTTTTTGCAGGCGTACTAGATTGGGATGGGATACGGTGGCGCGTAGCCTGGTTTGATCGCCTAGAAACACGGTATAGTGGAAAGATTCGAGTCCAGGTAGATGATTTTGACGGTGATGCCCAAACGGAATTGTTAGTTGAGACGTTGACACACCCTTGTTCTGGTTCAGGTGTGTTATGTCAGCTATGGGAAGTTAGCCTTTTGAAATGTGAGCGGCTACACTGTTCTTTGATATGGACATATCCTCTTGCGGAAAACAACCAGTTCATGGGGGACTACGAACGAATCAACAACGAGTATTGTTTTCTCAAGTCGGACGATTTGCTGAAAGCGGATATTGAAGTGTTGCAACATGGAATCACATTTGACCGAGAGCGCGATGAAGAGACGCGAACACTAACTTTACCTACTATCTCTGTGCTAACAACAACCCGCACGATTTTCGAATGGCATGGTGCGGAATATGTGCAAACAATGTCCATTATTCTAAAGCCTGAATACATGTTGAACAATAAACCTGTGACCGAGACTGTTGACTTTGACAGTGATGGTACGTTGGAACGGGTGGTCTATGACTGGACAAGCGCCGATGAACAAACTTTATCCATCTATCAGCGGAGTGAAGAAGAGTGGCACTTAACCCAAGTTTTTAGCGCCTCTGTTACCGGTTCACCGGATACTGGAGTTTTCCTTGATGATTTTGATGGTGATGAGTTAGTTGATATTGTGGTATGCCAACCTATATTTGCCAGGACGGTATCATGGGATAACAGTAGTGAATGGCCTTCGGTACGACCGAGCTGTACGGTATACGAGTGGAGTTCCAACACGAGAATCTTTCAGTTTATAGGCCAGCGCAGTTAACCATGGCTTGTGCCTGATTTGGCTCCCTTGCACTGCGTGTGGTGTAAGTGAATTAAAGTGCGTTTTGCGTGGGGAAGAAAAGTCTATGCGCGATCAAATATGCTCTGGTAACCAGCGCATGAAGCTGACCGTGCTATCGCACGCGCAAATCGGTGGTCAAACCTGCATTGTGGTTGGTCTTGTGGCAAAGGCACTCACGCATAAACCGCCGCGCGGTTTATGCGCGGCCGTTAGTCACGCGAGTGAGCACAATATGGTTTTGCTGTATGTTGTAGCTGTAATACTGTCAGTAATGGGGGGCATTGCCTTCCTGATACGCAGGAAGCATTTGTCGCACTGGGTAAAATTGGATAGACTGATTGCGCTGATAATCATCAGTGTATTGCTTTCCCCTATATGTGTTGGTGTAGGTCATTTTGTTGTCTCGGAAGCGATAGCCTATCTTACGCCCAGACCTTTGCATCCTACATACGAGGTTTTGGAGAAACAAGGGTTTTATGTCTTCGTACTCCCAGAGCAAGAGGTCAATGTGCGCGGTTGGCAACAAGATATTACCATTTGGTCTTGGAGTATTCATTGCGGCGTGCTGACAGGAGATACATACAATCCGTTGACAGTTACTTACAGGAATAATGTGGGGGATCGCGTATTTGAAATTCAGCATGGCCCGTGGAATATGATATGGGACCATTCACAAACTATAACAAAGACTCAAGTTACATGGGAATCTGAGTTGAGTGGCCCCGGCAGTCTAACGTATCTCACGAGATCAGCGCAAAGTAACATAGCGCAGCATCGGTATCACTTTTCGGATATGCAAGGGGGGGGTGTGGACATAGCCAGTAATCTATCGGTGACAGAAACGCTTGAACTGATAAAGATGTTAGAGTATGTTGGCCCACCGATTGAAACCCTAGCTGATCCGTGGGATTGTAAGGATTAACAAGACAATGTACGACTAACTCCGCTTGCTAAGAAATAGCTTCTGCAACTACGCGCGAATCCTGTTTCTTGTGAAGGGAAGGATCGCCTAAGCCTTCCGGGGAAGTTGCTTACGCCGAATCCGCCGTGCGGGTGAACCGTTGGACGTGGACGCGCTTTGGCAAGCGGCGCGAAAAGGATTTCGCGGCTACTAAGACATTGCATAGCGAGCTGTGGACGGCAGATAAGCGTTTGGTCAATGCGGCCGGGGTCTCTTGGGCGCATTTGATATCGTAAAAACGGTCTGGGTATTTCAGACCTCGGAGGTCTATATAATTGCTGGGCAGGAGGTGTCGTATGGAAGGGTGGGTGGCGCGAGTTCCGTTTCTCAAGGCCGGGAAGCATCACCGGTTGTTGGCAAAAGTGGCGGCGTTGCGGGAAAATGCTATCATCTATCCCCCGCCGGGCCAGGAGTTATACGCGCTGCGGATGACGCCTTTCTCCGCTGTCCAAGTGGTGATTCTGGGACAGGACCCCTACCATGGACCGGGACAGGCGCAGGGATTGGCTTTCTCGGTGCCGGAGCCGGTGCCCGCGCCGCCCTCTTTGCGCAATATCTTTAAGGAGATTAGAGAGGACATCTACGCAGGTGAGCCGCAGGATTTCTCAACCGATCTGACGCGCTGGGCGCGCCAGGGAGTATTGCTCCTTAACACTAGCTTGACGGTGGAGGCCGGTAAAGCTGGCTCACATAGCTCGCTGGGCTGGCAGGCGTTGACAGATGAGTTGCTCGCACAGTTGAGCCAGCAGCAGGAGCGGTTGGTCTTTATGCTCTGGGGGGCGCAGGCCCAGGCCAAACTCTCCTTGATTGCGGAGGAGCGACACCTTATCTTGACCGCGCCACACCCTTCTCCGCTGGCGGCCTGGCGGGGTTTCTTCGGTTGCCGGCATTTTTCTCAAGCCAACGCTTACTTAGCGCGACACGGTGGCAGACCGATCGAATGGTAAAGAGGTAGCTGCTAGCCTAGTTGCCGGATACTTTTAATTTAGGACGCAGATTGGCGCAGAAAAACGCAGATTTTTTAGTTTTTCCCTGGGAAAGTATTCTTATCAGCGTCCATCAGCGTTCATCTGCGTCCCATTTTGGAAAATGTCAGGTAGCTAGTTGGCTAGCTAGCAAATAGGAGGCTCGGATGGAGTATAAAAGTTTGGGCAATACAGGCGTAAAGGTTTCCGAACTCTGTTTGGGGACCATGTCGTTTGGCGGCGACGCTGATGCGGATACCTCCGCTGCGATGTTTCGACGCTGTCGCGAGGTGGGCATAAATTTCTTTGATTGCGCGAACGTCTACCAGCGCGGGCGTGCGGAGGAGATCTTGGGAGAGCTGATCGCCGGTTGTCGTGATGCAGTGGTCATCACCAGCAAAGTCTACTTCCCCATGAGCGCGGCTCCCAACGCTGGCGGGGCAACGCGCTATCATATCATGCGTGCCGTGGAGGCGAGCTTGCGGCGGTTGGATACCGAGGTGATCGATATTTACTTTATTCATCGCTTTGATGAGCTTACCCCGCTGGAGGAGACTTTGCGCGCGCTGGACGATCTGGTCAGCCAGGGAAAGATCCTCTATCCGGCCGCCAGCAATTTTGCTGCCTGGCAGGTCTCTAAAGCGCTGGGCATCTCCGAGCGTGAGGGCTGGGCGAAATTCGCCGTCATCCAACCGATGTACAACCTGGTCAAGCGGCAGGCCGAGGTGGAGCTCTTCCCACTGGCGCAAGCGGAGGGTTTGGGTGTGATGCCCTACAGTCCGCTGGGTGGTGGGTTGCTGACGGGGAAGTATGGCCCGGCGCACCGCCCAGAAACGGGGCGGTTGGTGGAAAATAGGATGTACCAGATTCGCTATGGCGCTGATTGGGTCTATGAGGTAGCTGCGCGTTTCACTGATTTCGCTAGACTGCGTGGTTACGATCCCGTTAGTCTGGCAGTTGCTTGGGCGGGTAGCCATCCGGCCGTCACCGCACCGATTATTGGGGCGCGCAATATAATGCAGTTGGAAGGTTCGCTCAAGGCGTTGGAGATCGAGATGACGCCAGAACTCCGGGCCGGGATTTCCGCGCTCTCCCTGGAGCCGCCGCCAGCCACCGACCGCAACGAGGAGCAGACTGAGTTTAATTATGGTGGGCGCTAGTGTCATTAAGATAAGCCCTCCGAGGTCTATCCCGCCTGAGTAGATACGAGAAATCTTAAATTCGGCTGAGCTAAAAATGATAGATAGGATAACAAAAACAGAGGGTCACTTTTAAGTGACCCTCTGTTTAATTCATGCCCCAGAGAGGACTCGAACCTCCACGCCCAAAAGAGCACAGGTCCTCAACCTGCCGCGTATGCCAATTCCGCCACTGGGGCTTGTGACAACCCGCATTATACATAAATGAAGCTAGTTGTCAACTTGACGAGCTCTGTTACCCAAAATTTTTATCCCGTGAAGCTACTGAAAAAATTAGCTCACCATAGAGACATCAAGGGCACCGAGAAAAAAGTTTTCGGTAAAAGCATTTAGCCTTGATTTTACTGAAAAAGATATCTTACTGCAAAGACGCAAAGAACGCTAAGAAAAATATGGCTCTTTGGGAATTCGCGTGATCGAGTTAAAATTAACCCCGGATTTCACGAATTAGCACGGAAA
>JAIOSN010000317.1 GCA_021107605.1 Anaerolineae bacterium
CAAAGGCGTCCGCATCTCCACGAGAACTTAAAGCCAGCAACTCGGCGTCTGTGGAAAAGTTGTCTGCAAGCAGGGGCTGGGTAGTCATTAGCCGTTAGTCATTAGCTGTTAGTTATTAGCCGTTAGCCGTTGGCCGTTGACGAGTGACCATTGAACAGATTGCTCTGCCGCTGAGAGAAATTAGTAACCAGAGCCATCTTCCCCGCACCACCGCTGAGTAGAGTTCTCTTAGCAACAGGGGACTCACCGATTTATTGGCGAAAGTCCAGAAAGATAATTCCGTCACGTCACGGCAGGTGATGATCTGAGCGTGCAGATCATAGGCACGCTTTTCCGCCGGGCAGGGTACCCAGCTATGTAAAGCTGAATCCCAGCGGACTAGATAGAGGGAAGTGGAGTCAATATCCGCCGTCGTTAATTCCTCCGGCCGGTACGAGAGGGTGAGCGTGGCGACGAACGGAATCGAGGGCGACGAGGAAGTTAGTTGGTAGTACCGGGCCAGGGGCCAGGTGTTCTTTTGCCCGGTGGGGAGAGCGCCGGGATAGAGTGACATCTTCAGAACGTCCGGCGCGCCCTGGGTAAAGGTGATGGTAGCGCCCACAGAATCGAACTCGTACTGCCCGGCGCCACTGAGTTCACGCTCCTGCTGGCGGGGACAAACGGTGCGACGTACTTGCTGCCCGCTGGCATAATTGGACGTCCAGGCGTAGAGATAGCCGTTGAAAGGGAGCAGCTCGGCGTAGTAATTATTGCTATCGCCCAAACCACTCTCGCCTATTTGGAGCCAGTCAACCAGCGTGCCAGCAGCTTGCAACGCGCCGGTGGTTCGCCAGACCTCAACTCCGCTCTCTTTATTAGTGACTGATACGTAGAGTGCGTCATTGTACGTGGTCGCCCCATCCACAACTGTGCTGCTGTTAGCTGGATTGCCATCCATACCCCAGCCGTTGACTTGGCTCCAGCTCGCCGCGTTCCCGGTGGAGCTGCGCAGAATTGCGAGGCCGTGGCCCGGGTTGGGGACCGCGATGTAAAGATACCCGTCCAGTACACCGAGTAGATCCACACGATAAGAACCGGCAGCGCCGGTATAGACCCGCGTCCAGCTGGGGTGAGCCGGCGCAATCTCTCCGGTACGATAAAGCAACGCTCTATTCTCCGCGCTCTGGGCGCCAAAATAGAGCGCGTCATCGAAAACATACCCCGACCAGACCGTCACCACGTCGGGACTATCCCCGGTGGCGCCAAATCCGCCGTGACTTTTTTGTACCCACTTCTCTCCATCCGCCGTACACCAGACCTGCGTGCCGGTCTCCCAGTTCTGGGTGCCTCCACAGAGCCAACCGTGGAAGAGCTGCATATCCTTGAAGTTGGTGTTCTGGGGGGAGCCAAACCCGGCCTCGATTACCGGCGTCCAGGAGTTAGCTGCACCGGTGGGGCTGCGGTAGACAAAGATGCCCTGCGTGGTCTCGCCGCCATTAGCTGTGCTGACGTATAAGCTCTCTCTAAAAACGGCCAAACTGTCGATGTGATCGTTCTGCAAAATCCCATTCTGCTGCTGCAAATTGCCGAAGGGCGCATCCTCAAGAGCGGCGACCTCTTCCCAATCAGCTTGACGAGCGGGCACGAGCACACCGGGCTTGCTCCACCAGAGGCGCGCCCCTAGACTGTTATCCGCTTCCATCCCCAGATACAAGCTTCCTTTGTAGGCAGCCAGCTCAAAGCTCTCCTCGCTCCGGTAATCCTTATCTGCTCCCGTCCCCAGGCCAAAGGCTCCCACATTCACCATCTCCCAGGGATGACAGGGATTAGCCTCAGTCTTGGCTACAAGCGGCGCGGGGACAGTCCAGACGCTTCCCCAGGAGGCTAAAAAAAGCAGCCCTCCAAAGACAGCGATGGCTAACGAGAGGGCTTGGCAGAACATGGTATCTGGCAGTTCAGCTGGTAACTGCTCTTACCGCGCCGCGCGCCAGCAGTTTCTGAGCGAGGGCGAGCACGTCTGTCTGCACCCGCGCTAAGGGAATATCCTCATAACCGGCGTGCAACGCCACGGCGATCTCTGCCAGAGTACGCTCCCCGTCTAGCCGCTGGAATATCTCGGCTCCGGTCCCGTTGAGCACAAAGAACTTGCCAGATTGGGGCAAAACCACCACCAACTCGCCCTCATTCTGGCGTGAGACTACGTCCAGAGCTAATGCAAGAATATCAGTTGACGTGAGCATCTAGTACCTCCCAAAACGTGTTTGATCTGCGGAAATAGAGTTGATAGTTAGGGATTTCGGTTAAGAGTAGTAGCCATCGCTGCATCAGGGTTGGCAAGCGAGTGGCATCTACATTGATCACCGGAGAGTTGGCGACCAATTCGCCTAGTGCTTGCCCTCCGGAAATCCGCGCCAGACGATCCTCCGAGGCCTGCCGCAAGTGTAAAAGCACTCGCAGCGGCGCGGAACGCAGAGCTGGGTGGCGACGGTGTCCAAACGGAGTGGCCCAGGCTTTCCAGCCGGCTGGGGTAGGGCGCAGAAGCAAGAGGTCGTCGTTGAGCACGGCTTTGCCTTTGGAAAGATACGCCGCCGTCGTCTTACCGCTGCCGGAATTGCCATAGAGCACATAAGCGGACTCACTATGCAACACTCCGGCCGCGTGAAAGAGAAAATTCTCCTCCTCAAACGCGGCCAGGGCAAAGACCGTGCGGATGAAGTAAGAGAGATCGTTCAAACGCGCCGTGGGGTGAGCGCGCAGCACCGCGTGGCGTTGCGCCGGCGCAATCTCGCCTACAAAGCCGGGAGCAGCAAGGAAAGCGTTCCCTCCGGAGAAATGAGGCCGGGCCTCAGAGTAGAGCTGTGACGGCGCAGGCAATCCCGCATCCGGCAACAGTTGTACCTCCCAGTCGACTTTTTCCCCGGCCCAACTAGGCCAAGCTTGGGCCAACGCACCAACCCACTCGTCCGCGCCGGTTAGTGTCAAGCAGACGCCGCCGATATCCAATGTCCAGCTCATGCACTCTCCGGCGCAATCGCGGGGAACCAAAATTTCATCATCAGTCCCAGTAGCGCCAGTAGCCCACCTACGCCAATCGCCCAACCCCAACCTAGACCGGCGCGAGAGTTTACGGTGTCTGGATAACAGGTCTGATTGCCGGTGAGGGTCACTTCCTCCAGCTGGTAGCGATAGCGTTCTCCCCAAGTCACTCCCTTATCCGTATATTGATAAGTAGCCCCTACTAGCGGATCTCCGGTCGCGATAATTAACTCCCCGGAGATACGCGCATAGTCCTCAACATCAGCCGCGCTCCGATAGAGCTGAAACCCGGCGGCCTCCACCTCGCTGGCCGTCTCCCAGGTGATGGTTATCCGCGCCGGGGAAGTGACGCGCACCAGCACTACTCCCAACAAGAAGAGTCCCAGAACTTCCAAAAGATAACGCAGCCTAAAATGCATCTCCACATCCTTACATTCAGGATAAGTTAGAATTATCCGCAAATTATACCATACGACGAAGGTGCAAACACTGAGAGGTTAGCCATTAGCGGTTAGCGATTTGCTACAAGGACTAACCGCAATACGCTTCAGTTAAGATTTCTGCAGTCTGGTCGTCCTTAAAATCTTCGCGCCTTTGCGCCTTAGCGGTGAAATACTCAGTTTTTGCAATAGACCCAAAATTATCGCCAACAGTTATCGCTGCCCGGCCAACCGCGAGTTGCCTCATTGCACTACCAAGTTATACTTAGGCACAGCGGAGGAGAGATTGGGCATGGAGTTATTTGAACATAGTCGCAGAGAAGAAACGCGCCGGGCTGCGCCCCTGGCAACGCGAGCGCGTCCCCAAACGCTTGACGAGTTCATTGGGCAAGAGAAGATCGTGGGAGAAGGACGGCTACTCCGCCGCGCCATCGAAAGCGATCGGCTCTTCTCGTCACTCCTCTTTTGGGGGCCGCCGGGCACGGGGAAGACTACGCTGGCTAAAATTATCGCCAATCTGACCGCCGCGCACTTCGAGACGCTCAACGCGGTCTTGGATGGTATCGGCAATCTGCGCAGCATCGTGAAGGAGGCCCGCGACCGACGCGGGATGTACGGCACACGCACGCTGCTCCTGGTGGACGAAATCCACCGCTGGAACAAGGCCCAACAAGATGGCTTGCTCCCGGTGGTGGAGGATGGGACGATCACGCTGATCGGCGCCACCACGGAAAATCCGTACTTTTCTATCATCTCACCCCTGATCAGCCGCTCGCGGATCTTTCGCTTCCAACCGCTCTCGCCAGCAGAGATCCGGGAGCTCTTGACTCGCGCCTGGCACAACATCGAACACGGTTACGGGAAACGGCAAATCACGATCACCAGCGAGGCATTAGATCACCTC
>JAIOSN010000061.1 GCA_021107605.1 Anaerolineae bacterium
ATAGTGGAGGAATCTCCGCGTGGTTGGAGTGACGGCGCGCCAGTGACCTTTCTTCCCGTCACGCCGCAAGCTGCCGAGCCGCAAGCGCAGCCTGTGGTTGCCTACGAGAGCAATCAAGTGGTGATTGGAGCCTCCGTCAACGAGAACTCCTGGCTGGTGTTGGCGGACGCTTACTTCCCAGGATGGAAAGCTTTCGTGCGCCCAGAGGGTACCGGCGAAGACGCCGAAAGCGAGCTCCCCATTGCGCGCGTCGCGGGGAATTTCCGGGGCGTGCAGCTGGAACCGGGCGACTGGATCGTCCGCTTCAAATATAGTCCCAACAGCGTCAAATTCGGTGCTTTCATCTCCTTCTTGGCCGGGATGATCCTCTTCTTTTTAGGCGTGCTCTGGTTCTGGCGCCGCACTTATCGTGAAGCGGAGGAACAAACGGTAATCCAGCGCATCGCCAAAAACAGCCTGGCGCCCATTCTCCTCACTCTCTTCAACCGGGCGGTAGATTTCGCGTTCGCCGCGCTGATGCTGCGCATTTTAGGCCCGGCCAACGCCGGCGACTATTACTACGCCATCACCCTCTACACCTGGTTTGATATCATCGCTAACTTCGGGCTAGATGCTTACCTGACGCGCGAGGTGGCCCGGCGCCGTGAACAAGGGTCGCGGTATCTCTTCAACGTCACCGCTCTGCGGTTGGCGTTGAGCGTAGTGGGGCTGCCCTTGCTGGCTGGGTTCATCGCGTTACGGCAGAATCTCTTCGCCGCGCCGGTATCCATGCAGGCCATCACCGCTCTGGGCTTGCTCTATTTGGGACTGATTCCCGGCTCCATCTCCAAAGGACTGACCTCACTTTTTTACGCTTACGAGAAAGCCGAATATCCGGCCGCTATTTCCACCGTCTCCACCCTGCTCAAAGTTGCTTTGGGAACCGTGGTGCTCTTTTTGGGATGGGGTATCGTGGGGTTAGCCGGGGCTTCCATCCTGGTCAATCTGGTCACGGTGAGTATCTTGGGGATATTGACCGCCCGGCTCCTCTTCCGCCCGGCGTGGCAACCGGAACGCGCGCTCTGCCGTGAGATGCTCGGCGAGTCCTGGCCCTTGATGCTCAATCATCTGTTAGCCACCCTTTTCTTCAAGGTGGATATTATCTTGTTAGAGGCCCTGCGTGGCAGCGCGATCGTGGGATTGTACAGCACCGGGTATAAATTTTTGGACGCGCTCAATGTGATTCCGGCCATGTTCACTCTGGCCATCTTCCCGGTGCTCTCTCGACAAGCCCAGGAAGAACCGGCCAAGCTTATGCGCTTCTACCGGCTCAGCATCAAATTGCTGGTGGGATTGGCGCTGCCGGTCACCGTTCTGACCACGCTGGCTGCCCGTGAGATGGTCTTCCTCTTGGGCGGTGCGGAGTATTTGCCCGGTTCCATGTTCGCCCTGCAACTGATGGTCTGGTCCATGCCCATCGGGTGGATCAATAGCCTGACTCAATACGTGCTCATCGCTCTGGACCGCCAACGGTATCTTACTCGCGCCTATCTGCTCGGTTTTGCTTTTAGCTTGGGCGCTAACCTGATCTTCATGCCGCGTTATGGCTACCGTGCCTCGGCCATCATCCACATTTTTGCCGAATTGATACTTTGTGTGCCCTTCCTCATCGGCTTGCGGCAGCAGGTGGGCGCTCTCAAATGGCGGGAGATAATCGGTAAACCGCTCGTTGCCTTGGGGGGAATGTTAGCAGTCGCTATCCCCTTGTTATCAGTAGGCCGCTGGTGGGCATTTATGGGAGCCTTGCTGGTCTATCCACTGGTAGCGTGGCGCATTAACTTATTGGCGCCAGAAGAGCGGGAAATGCTAACTACCCTTTTCCGACGGTAGTCAAGCTCGTGATATAATGACCAGAGCAATAGATTGAAGGAGGGTTACTACTCAGGCCGACCTATTTCAGACCTCAGAGGTCTAACCATCCGCCGGGCGGTGACTAAATTCCGGTCTGGGTAAGCACTTTGACCAGCAAAATCTGTACCCAGACCTCGGAGGTCTAGCCCGCCTGAGTAGTAACCTAGATTATCAAATTCTTGAGGAGTAAAGATGGAACTATCACAAATCGAACAGATGGTGCGTTTTCTAGATGAAGAGCGCAAACGGGATAAATCCCTCATCTCTCAATTGCAAGAACGCACGGAGCAACAGCGACTTACCATTGATGTGCAAGCCGAGAAAATGGAAGAGTTGCAGCAGCAGGCTAATTTTATGGAAAATGACCTCCGGCGCACCGATAATTATCCCGGCATGATAGATAAGGCTCGCCGCGAGTTGGCAGGTGATCTGGAAACTCTTAAAGACAAAATGAGCCGTCAGAAGCTCGAGAGTGATCGCCTGCGCCGGTCGGAAATAGAGACTCTGGTCCAGAATATCGGTGAGCTGGAGAAAAAAATGCGTATACTTCCGCGTTATGATGAGGCCCTGAAAGCTCGGGCGGAAGGGGAGCGCAAGTTGCAGACTCGGATACAGACTATTGGTAACGAATTGCGCGATTTGACCACGTTCACTGATGACCGTTTGCAATCTATCACCTACTTGGAAGAGCAACGCCGCGCTGATGCCCGGCAACTAGTTTCGCTGGCAGGAGATTCATCGTCGTTGAGGACTAAATTGAATGAGCTGACTGCCAAGAACACCCGCCTAGAAGATAATGTGCGTAAATTGCCTGGTCGAGTGGAGGAAGCGATCAACATTGCTAGATCCTATGACCCGCGCATTGAGGCGTTGCGTGTAGCGGATTTTAAACGTGCGCAGCTGCTGAAGAAATTCACCGAGCAAGCGGCAGAGATGGAAAAAACAGTAATCCGCATAGTGGAGAAAACCCAGCAGTACAGCTTGATCTCTAATCAGATTGAGCAGAGTATGACGGGATTGGAATCTTTCCGTACCCGGATCGAGAGGCGTCAGGGTGAGGTCACAGAGATGCAGCGCCTTACCGAAGAGCGCATGAAGCGGCAATGGGAAGAATGGCAAACTACTTTCGCCAAAGATTGGCAAAAGCGCCAGGTAACAGAGGCGGATCATTGGCGCCGGCAAGATTTAGCCAATCAGAAAGCCATCACAGAGTTGGCGGGGTTGGATGAGAGAAGTGACATGCTATTTACGGAAGTTCTGGCTCTCTGGGAAGAGCTGCGGGATACTGTTGAGCGGTGGCGTACCCTGCTTGGAGAAGCATTAACTGAAAGCCAAGTAAGTTCCACTGAACATCTCAAGCTCTTGCGCAACTTTGAAGATGAGAGACGCTGAGAGCTTAGCTAGAATAGCAGCTGGGATGCAATTATCTGTATCATCTCAATATTTCGGGGCAGTTTTCACCACAGAGACACGGAGGGCACCGAGTTTTTATTTTTTCTCAGGGTTCTCTGTGTCTCCGGGGTAAGCATAACAGAAACGCCCTGGTTCCCCCTACTTATTGAGAAGATACAATCATCTGGTTAATGCGAGTTTCGCTGATCAAGTTGCCATTCTCCGCCGACCATGACTTGGGTTACTCTGGCTTCTAGCAGCGCTGCTGGCGGCAGAGTGAAGATATTGCGATCTAATACAACCAGGTCGGCCAGGAAATCGGGTTTTAAGAGACCCAGGTATGTTTCCATTCCGGCAGCGTAGGCTGCGCCCCAGCTGTAAGCGTGTAACGCTGCTGCTAAGCTAAGCCGTTGTTCTGGGCGCCAGCCGGCTGCGTCAGGCGCACCGCTGACCTCGTGACGGCGCGTCACCGCCGCGTATAACCCCAGCAGTGGATCGAACTGCTCGATGGGTGCGTCCGAGCCAAACGCTAGCACTGTCCCCGCGTCTAGCAACGAGCGCCAGGCATAGGCGTTAGCCGTGCGTTTCCCCCAGTAGCGTTCCGCCATCAATTGGTCATGGGGCGCGTGGATGGGTTGCATCGCTGCGACGATCCCCAGTTTAGCCAAGCGGGGTTGGTCTGCCGGGGTGATCAGTTGTACATGCTCTATGCGGTGTCGCAGGGATTGATCAAGCGGACGCACCGCTGCCAGGGTGTCCAGCACCAGCCGGTTGGCGCGGTCCCCGATGGCGTGGATGGCCAGAGCCACGCCGCCCGCGACCGCGCGCTGGGCGATATCCAGCAACAGCTCCGGCTCTAGGGTGAGCAGACCTACGTTCTCCGGCTCTCCCTCGTAAGGCGCGAAGAGTGCGGCCGTCCGCGC
>JAIOSN010000214.1 GCA_021107605.1 Anaerolineae bacterium
GCCCGGCCAACGGCGCCAGCAGATCACCTTGCACGAAACTGAGCCGTCCCGTGACTCCGTGGCGCGCCGCGTTGGCGCGCGCCACCTGGAGCGCGGACGCGGAGATATCCGTGGCCGTCAGCTGGAGCGCTGGAGCGCGCACGGCCAGCGTGGTAGCAATGCAACCGGAGCCGGTTCCCACCTCCACCGCCCGCTGACATTGATGTGTATCTAGCCACGCTAACGCCTCGTCAACCAACAACTCCGTCTCCGGGCGCGGAATAAGCACCGCCGGAGTCACGGCAAAATCGAGGCCGTAGAACTCCATTTTGCCGGTGATGTAGGGGAGCGGCTCGCCATCTACCCGCCGGCGCAATGACTCATTGTAGTTCTGCGCCTCGGCCGGGGTAAGCTCACGCTCCGGATAAGTTAGCAGAGAGAGACGCTGGCAATGTAAAAGATTAGCTAACAATATCTCCGCCTCCCGGCGCGGCGAGGCTGTCGCAGAGCGCAGTTGCGCGGCGCCGTAGTTTATAATATCTTGAATGGTGAGAAATCTAATGTTTGCGTTGTTAACCAGCATTTAGAACCTCGTCAGAAAACCAAAAAGCGGGGGCTGGCAAACAGGCCCCCGCTGCATCTCAGCTGCTATCTGCTACCTAATTTTCTTGCTGGAACCGTTGTTCCAACCGGTCCAACATCTCCGCTGCCTCAACCAACTTATCTAGCGGATTCTCGCTACCCGTGAAGTACCGGTAATCGCAAGGCATAATATCCAACCGCTGGGTTAGCTGCCGGTGATGCCCGCGGAGTGTCTGGGCCGAAATTCCATACTCTTCACTAATCCTATCCACCGAGATCTCGTGCAGATTTACCTTGCGGGTGGTGTAGTCCACCGCTGCGGCCCAAGTTGCCGGTTTGGGGATACGCAATGGCTCTTCCCCCAACGTGATGCGGTACTCCATCCACATTTGGATCGCGGCTCCAATAATATCCAATGGCAAACTCGCCGCCTGCATCTGTTCGGTCAGCACTTCTTCCACCGAGTCCATCCCGCTGGCAAATAGCTGTTCGACGCGCTCGGAGACCACTGAGTATGAGGCCAAGCGCAGATAGTTGGCTAACGCTCTCAGCGCACGATCAAAATCACCGGCGCGCGCTAATGCTTGGGCCAAATTCATATGATAGGCGGCCTCGCTGGGTACGAGTTGCACCGCAGACTGTAACTTTTCCACCGCCTTGTCCACATCCCAGCGTTGATAGGCGGCCATCGCCTCTTGATAGATATCTGTTGCTTGCTTTCGGTTGGTTGTACGAGCTCGCGCCGACCCCATTTGTTTACCTCCACTTACTTCATCGTCTGGGATAAAATGCTGTTTAGTAATTATAGCACCGTCTGTTTGCCTGCCAAGAAAAATTTAAGTGCTAGGCGGCGCGAACTTTACAAACCTACCAAACTGAGTATACTTCTTCTCTGCTATATTTTGAGGAGAAGAGAAAACCCAGGTGGAGGGGCGTGCTATGAGAGAAGATCAGATAAGAGAAGCAACACCACGCAAGCGAGTGCAGATAACTTTGCCGGATGGACGTACTTTCGAGGGGCCACGGGGAACGTCACTGAGACTATTTCTGCAACACGTTTATCCAGAGCGAGAAGTTCCCTTGATGGCCGCGCTGGTAAACGGACGCCTCAGTGAATTGGTGGCCGAGGTTGAGCGTGATTGTGCTGTTACTCCCATTGACCTCTCTGAATCTGATGGTGTGCGCATTTACCGGCGCTCATTGGCCTTCGTCTTTATGACGGCTTGGCATAACCTCTTCCCAGAGATAGACCTTTTTATTGATTACTCGCTCCCTTTTGGCGGTTATTTCTGTGAGGTACGGGATCATCCGTTGCTGACTGATCCTCAAATCAAAACCCTGGAAATGGAGATGCAACGTTTAATAGCTGCGGATCTTCCGATCCACCGTGAGCCAACCCCCATTGAAGAGGCCTTGGAAATTTTCCGGCAGCGTGGCGAGCTAGACAAGGTTGCCCTGTTTCAGCCCCGTGCCCAGGACAATTATAAAAAAACTTTGCGCATGTACAATTTAACTGGCTACCGGGATTATTTCCACGGTTACATGGTACCCTCCACCGGATACCTCCGTTATTACCGTCTCTTGCGCTGGAGCGATGGCCTAATCCTCCAATTCCCCCGCCGGCGTGAGCCTACGCAGCTTCAGGAACTCCGCCGCTCACCGCAATTGTTGAGCGTTTTTCGTGAGTATGGGCATTGGCTTCGTCTGTTGGGAGTAGAAAATGTGAGTGAATTGAACGCGCATATCCACGAAGGTAAATTGCGGCGGATCATTTTGATCTCTGAGGCGTTGCATGAACAGCGGATAGCCGCTATTGCGCAGGAAATCTGGTCGCGGCGCAGCCAGGTACGCTTGGTGCTGATTGCCGGCCCATCCTCATCCGGGAAAACAACTTTCTCCAAACGGTTGGCCGTGCAACTATTAGCTCACGGACTGCGCCCGTTCGCGTTGGAATTAGACAACTATTTTGTCAATCGCGAAGACACTCCCTTGGATGAGGACGGAGAGTACAATTTTGAGACTCTGGCAGCGCTGGACGTGGAATTGTTCAATGAACATCTTCAGGCGCTTATGCGCGGGGAGCAGGTGCAGTTACCGCGTTTTGATTTCAAGGACGGATGTCGTCAGCCAGGTAAGGTGGTGCAGCTGCGGCCAGAGCATATTATCATTGTGGAGGGGATTCATGGGCTAAACCCGCAGCTGGTACCCTCAATCCCCGCCCCCAGCACTTTTCGTATCTTCGTCTCGGCTCTTACCCAACTAAACCTGGACCGGCACAGTCGAGTTCCCACCACGGATACCCGGCTTATCCGGCGTATTGTGCGTGATGCGCGCACGCGCGGCTATAATGCCTTGGATACCTTAGCCCGCTGGGATAGTGTGCGCCGAGGTGAGAAAGAGTACATCTTCCCTTATCAAGAGAACGCTGACCTGATGTTTAACTCGGCTCTGGTCTACGAGCTGGCGGTTCTGAAACCTTTTGTGGAACCGCTGCTGCTACAGGTTGATCGTTCTCTTCCCCAGCGGGTGGAGGCCAAACGTCTATTATCTTTCCTCCAATGGTTCTCTCCGGCGGATATGAAATTGGTGCCGGAGAATTCGCTTCTGCGCGAGTTCGTGGGGGGACTGGCCCTGCAAGACTTCCAGTGGGACTAAGGGATCATGCAATCTTGCCCTAACTGCGACGCCGAGATAACGTCTCCCAGTATGCTCTGCCCAGAGTGTGGTGGCTCTCTAGCTCCCCCTGAAAAGGGGAAAACTGACGAGCTCCGACACCCCTGGGCGCGCAAGCTATTGTGGATAATGATAGCTCTACTACTCTTGATTGGCTCCTTAGCCAGCTCGGCCTACTTCGGCTTACACTCTGGGGAACGTGACCGGGAGGCCGCCCGACAGGCCGTCGTGGAAGAACATTACCAGAACGGCGTGCAGGCTCTCAATGAAGGGCAATATGAGCTGGCGCGAGCTAATTTCCAGTATGTACTCAAATTAGAGGCGGCTCACGCGCTCTCCCAGCAAGGGTTGGCGGAGAGCGACTCCCGGCTGGCGGCCAAACCGACGCCTACCTCAGCAGCCCAACAATCGCTTGCCGAGCAGCGGCAGGAGCAGCTAGCTGAGTTGTGGGCGCAAGCCACCACCGCTTACGAAGCGGAGGATTGGCCCTCGGCGGCCAGCACCTTGACCCAGTTGCGCGCACTGGATGAGGAATATCGTCCCGCAGAAGTGGAAGAGCTGCTCTTTACCAACCTCTACAATGCTGGTGAGGCTTATTTAGTAGCCGAGAATTTAGAGCAAGGTATCTTCTATCTGGATCAGGCCATCGCCTTACGCCCGTTAGAAGCTGATCTGGTCAACCGCCGCAATCTGGCCGCCCGTTATCTGGCCGCACTGGGTTTCTGGGGCGTGGATTGGGAAGAGGCCATTACTGCTTTCGCGGAGCTTTGCGCCGTGGCGCCCGACTACAAAGATGTCTACTCGCGGCTCTACCGCGCGCACGTTGCTTACGGGGATCAGCTGGCGGGGGAGGGCGAGCTCTGTCCAGCCGAGATAGCTTACTCGGAGGCATTACGCCTTGTGAAAGACGCCGGGCTGGAAGCCAAACGCGCTACTGCCGCGCAAACCTGTCTCTTAGCCACGCCGGCGCCCCGTGAGGGCGCGCAGCCGGTGCTCACCCCGCAGGCCATTCCTGG
>JAIOSN010000043.1 GCA_021107605.1 Anaerolineae bacterium
TAAGGCAAGAGTTTCAAAAGAAGGGTAGAAATGTGCCATGGGAAATAGTCCTATTTAGTCGTTAATCAGATAGTCATTAGTCAGATAGTCGTTAGTCAGATAGTCGTTAGTCAAGTAGTCGGGTAGTCAGAAACGGTTAATCAATTGGGTGCGTTTCAAGTGAGTTGCGAGCTCTGTCCAGGTTGCGTATTGCGTAACGCTTCTCAAAACGGAACACGCAACACGCTACCAACAATTCAACCGCTTATTGAGAGGATATATCCAGTCCCGCCAGCTCCTTCACCAGGGACTCTTCCTCGGCGCGGGTGGAGATTTCGCCGTTGAGACGCGCGGTCCGCAGTGCAACCAAGATACGCCGGTAGCTGGGGCCGGGGGTAATCCTAACACCTGCAAATCGTCACCGTTAAGGAACGGGTAGACGTGCCGCCATTCCTGCCAATAACGGACAATTTTCTTCCGTGCGACTTCCTCCGCAGATAATAACCAGGCCGCGGCCAACAGGGGAGAAGTCAACTGCTCCAGCAAGATAACAATCTCCGCCGGTTGGGATAGGGAGCCTAATTGCACCAGCCAGCTCTGCAAATCAGGCAGCTGTAGTAGCGGCTCCGAGAGCGCGCTGGGCATGATCAGACGCGCAGCTAGCTGCCGCAGAGCTGTGGTCTCCAAATCGTAGAGGAACAGCGCCCAATGCAATGTCAGCAGAGCTTCCGCGTCCAGCCGCCAGAAATCAGCGTCCAGCTCGGCGCGCAGACGTTGAAAACGTTGCGCAACCCCCGCAGCAGAGGACAATGCCGGATCGAGCTGTTGTAATGCCCCCAGTGACTGCAACCGCACCAGCGCCGCCTCCGGCCGCGCTTCGCGGAATATCTGCTCCAGCTCGTGCCGGATACGACCACCGGTCACGCGATCCAGAAGCGGCAGCGCGTCGGCGATCAACGCCTCGCTGCGCGAGTCCAGGTGGAAATCCAGCCGCGCCTCAAAGCGCGCCGCCCGCAAGATGCGTGTAGGGTCATCCACAAAGCTGAGGCTGTGCAGCACGCGAATCACCCCGTGTTTTAGGTCAGCGCGCCCATCATAGAAATCCAATAACTCGCCCCAATGCCCCGGGCTGAGACGAATCGCCAGCGTGTTGATGGTAAAATCGCGCCGGTGGAGGTCTTGCCTGATAGAGCTCCATGCCACTTGGGGCAACGCGGTCGGTTGCGTGTAAAATTCCGTCCGCGCGGTCACAAAATCAATAGCCGTTGGCAGCTTCTCAATCTCCTCGCCAGTGATGGCCGGCAGAACCTGCCGCCAGACTTGCGGCGTCAGCAGCCATTTGGCCGTCCCGAAGCGGCTATGCGTGCGCACCTCACCGCCGTACACGCGGGTTAGCCCCTGGCAGAGCTGGATGGCATTGCCCTCCACCACCAGATCCACATCCACCACGGGTTGTCCCAAGAGCAGATCGCGCACAATCCCCCCGACGAAGTAGAGCCGGTCGGAACGTTCCGCAGCCTCCTCACCGATCCGTCGAATCAACGTCAAGAGGTGCGCCGGGAAAGCCTGCTCCATAAGCAGAGTGTGTTGCTGTCGCTCACTCTCCCGTTCCGAAGGCGGCAAGCAGATCAGGTCGGTGCGCGTCACCACACCGGAGACCACCCCCTCAACAACCACCGGGACCTGTCCCCACCCCTTCCGGATCATCAAGGAACGCACGTGCTCCACAGAATCGGCCGGGGAAACGCTCACCGCGCCGGCATCCATGACGCGGCTCACCGGCTCGTGCTGCCAGCGATGTTGGAGCGCGCGATCAACCGCGTTGCGCGTCACCAAACCCACCACATGTCCTGCCGCGTTGACCACGGGGAAGCCCTCATGCCCGGTACGCAACATCAGCTCCGCAACATCTTTGATCAACGTCTCTGGCTCGACGGTGCGCACACTGTGAGACATCAAATCCAGCACCTTGAGCTTGGGACGGACGAAACGTGGTAACTCCGCGCGCAGTTCGGCCAACACCGAGCTGAGCGACCGGTCGCGCAAGAGCGCGGCCGCCGCCCGGTCATGCCCGCCGCCGCCAAAATGGCGCGCCACTTCCGCCACGCTGATATCGTCGGTCGTGCCGCGCGCGATAAGATGCGTGCTGCTTCCCATCTCCACCACCACAAAGAGCGCGGAGGGATCCACCAAGTCGCACAGCTTATGGGCCAGCGTGGAGAGCTCCTCATCCGCCCCTTGCGGCGCCCGCGCCCCGGCCAGCACGACCGCGTGTCCTTTCAGTTCCAGCGTCTCCATGTTGTGCAAGAGCGTCTCGTAGATCTCGCGCTGGATCACAGTCAGGGGATGCTGGAGGAAATCATTGGCTATCTCCAAGCTAGCATCATGATCCAATAGCCAAGCCGCCGCCCGCAGGTCACGCGCAGTGGTGGAAGCGTAACGCAAGCTACCGGTATCCTCGTAGATACCCGCTAACATCAGAGTCGCCTCGATGCTGCTAAACGGCATCAGCCGCGCGGACATGGTCTCTACCAACAACGTGGTCGCCGCCCCCAGCTCCTCGCCCTGGAAAACCCAGTTAGCGGGCCACTCCGCGCCTTGAGTATGGTGATCGATCACCAGCACTTGATCCAATTCCGGCCCCATGCCGCGCACCGAAACCAGGCTCTGGGTATCCACCAGGATAACCCGGCGCACATGTTGACCTCTAGGCAGGGTGTCCGGGTCAACAAAGGGCAACTCGGTACGATAGAGCGAGAGGAAAGCTTGCACGTTGCGATTGATGCGGTGCGGCAGCACCGGGACGGCGTTGGGGTAGAGCTTGTGCGCGCCCAGCAAGCTGGCGATGGCATCAAAATCTGCGTGTTCGTGTGTGAGAATAATGCGCATGGGATTAGTCCGATAGTCTGTTAGTCTGATAGTCGGGTAGTCGGGTAGTCAGGTAGTCGGGCAGTCAGGTAGTCTGATAGCCTGACGACTACCCTTGCCAGACGGCTCTGGGCCGGGGGAAGTCGCGGCTACCCTTGCGAAGTCCACCTACGTGGACTAGCGCTTTGTCAGATACATTGTGAGCAGTGGCCGAGGTCTGCGTAGGGAAGTTCATTTATCATTTTTCGCTTGACAGAACAGCAGTTGGTTAGTCATTGAGGAGTTCAATCAATCACCCTATCGCTTTCTCGCTCACTCGTCTTCTCGCTTTCTCGCTTTCTCGCTTACTCGCTTTCTCGCCCATTATATCACGATGTCTCTTGGAGAAAGCGATCATCAGCGTGGGTGGTCGTGGCGGCGCGAGATTTGCCGGTCAGCCAACCGAGGCGTATCTCATCCGTGCTGCGGAAGAAGGGTACGTAGGGTTTGATATCCAAGAGCGGCGTGCCGTCCACCATATCCACGTCCAAAAAGTGCAACGTCGCGCCCTCAATCCGTTCCAGCCGCACCAACGAGAGGCCGATGGGGTTGGGACGCCGTGGAGCGCGCATGGCAAAGACGCCCCGCGGCGTCTCATCCATAAAGGGTCTGGCTTGCAAGCTATATCCCTCCGAGAGATGGAAATGGTAGAGGAGCAGGAGATGAGAGAAACCCGCCAGGTCTTTTAAGCCGGGGAGATATTCCGGTTCCAGCGTGAGATAGCCGTGCAGGCCACGTCCCGCCGGGGGCTGGATGGGGATTCCCACCGGCTCCTGGAACGGGGTGTGGATGATACCAATAGGTCTGTAGATGATTGTTTGCATCGCACCTCTAATTGAAGTTAAAAGTTAAAAGTTGAAGGTTGAAAGTTGCCTCTACTGCAAAAACTAGGAATTTCACCACGGAGGCACGAAGAGCACAGAAATTTTAAATTAACATTCAGGAAATTAACTTTTTGGCAAGCAAGGTTACTCAGGCATGATAGACCTCGGAGGTCTGCAATAGGCTGGCCTGAATAGTACCCCTAAAACTTATTTTTCTTAGCGTCCTTAGCATCTTTGCGGTAAAACCTCTTTTTTCAGTGGAGTCAAAAGTTGAAAGTTAGAACTTCGGGATTACCTGCCCCAAAGAACGGCCACGGTATGAGTCAGAATGGCATTCCAATCACACTGTCCAGATTATAGAGGCAAGCAGCCTGAGAGCAATTGCCATTGCACCTTATCATGTTTGAGTTAAGATAGTAGCGAACGCAACGAATTGACAACGAATTAAGGGGAGGATTTATGACACGCCGTTCCAAGCGGAAGTTCAAGCTATACGGCGCCGAGCGGCCGCTCTTCATCAGCGGAGCGACGCTCTACGTGTTGGGTCTCTTCGGAGGGGTCAATCTGTTAGCGATGCCCATCCGCACCACCATCACCCTATTGGTGGTGGGTGGCGGGTTGTTACTGGCGACGCTCCTCTCCATCACCCTTAACAAACGTTAGGAAGGAATATTCAAAACACACGTGAGTACCTGCCAAAAAAAACGGGCTACATAAGGAGCCTAAAATGAAAATGTTAATGAGAAATGGACTGGTTATCGCTTTAATTTGGTTGGTGACGTTGAACGGGATAAACGCTGTTTCTGCCGCTACCGTTTATCAAGATACAAAACCACTCCCAGGGTCTTCTCATCCTGCTGCGGATACTGCTCAAACCAGGAATGCCCCAACCGCCGAGGCGATTATCGTCGATCATACTTGCACCGACTTGAGCGAAATTCCAGATTATTGGCTGGCGCAAGCCCGGGGAATGGCAATTCATTACGCCCACACTTCCCATGGATCACAGATCATCTCTGGATTGGAAGCCCTAGAGAGAGAGGATTCCAAGTACGCCGTTTCAGTATTCTACGCCGGAGACAATCCTCCAACTACCTTAACCTGTGATGCCGGCGCGCTCTGCATCTATGACGGCAATCCGCCAGAGACGCATGTTGGACCTACGGATTATTGGAAGGATGACGCCGGTAAAAATCGCACGCGGGCGGTTGCCGATACCAGCTTGTTCGATCATTCAATGTGGTCGTGGTGCGGAGAGCTTTCCTGGTATCCAACTTCTTACAGAGAGCTCTACTTGACTGCTATGACTGGCTTTGAGACGGAATATCCGGGGATGCGCTTTATCTTTATGACCGGTCACACAGATGGCGGCAGTGAGAAGTTGCACAATAATAACGACGCGCTCAGGCAATACGTCACCGCTAATAACTTGGTGCTCTTCGATTTCGCCGATATTGAGCGTTACAGTCCCGATGGAGCTGGCCCTTACGAGAATAACTCGGAGGCCAATTGTAGCTGGTGTGTAGATTGGTGCAACAGTCATCCGGAGGATTGCACTAACTTACCGAGTTCTTGTGCCCATACAGACGATCACCCTGAAGATAAACTGTTTTGCAAACTCAAGGCCAGTGCCTTCTGGTGGCTGATGGCACGGCTGGCAGGTTGGGAGGGGCCAGCGAGTGTCACAGAACCGGACCTCACGTCTTCTTACAAAGTAGCCTCAGTAAGTTTAGCCGAGTACGCCGAGAGTATCACCTATACGATCGTCATTGACAATGCTACCGGGCCATTGAGCTCTACCGTCAACTTGACCGATACTCTCCCCGTGGGGTTGACCTATCTGCCCGGAACGTTACAGGCTACTGCCGGGACGGTCAACGCGGCCACGGCGCCGGTCTTGACGTGGTCGGGGACACTAGCCCCCTCACCGGTGGTGACGGTCACTTACGCCGTGACAGTGAGTGCCACTACACCGCAAGTCCTTGTCAATCAAGCCCAGATCACAGCGCAGGGACAAGCGCCGCTTACGCGTACCGCTACGGTGCTGGTCAACAACTGGCGGATTTACCTACCGCTCATCCTGAAATAGGGCTAGGGTCAATACGGTTTAGTTAAGACCTCGGAGGTCTACCACGCCTGAGTAGTAACAGGAATTTAGGGTATACTGCGCTGCGGTAGGGACTGGACGAGAAGCGTAAGCGAGTTACTATTTGCCCCACCCCCAAGTGGCTGATTTGCTGGTCAGCGCGCGAGCAGTGCTTAACAAACCACCACAATAAAATTCCCCAAAAATTAGTGGGGAAAAGAGGTACACATGGATAAACCTAAGGCTCAACAGAATGGGTGGCAGTTGTTGCGGACGGAGTACCCTTTTGAGCATCCGATGTTCAGGTTGCGGCAGGATTGGGTGCGCTGGCCCGACGGGGTGGAACGCTCGTACACGTACATGGAGGCGCGGGGTGCGGTCTTTATCGTGCCGGTGACGCCGGAGGGCGAGGTGGTGTTGATCCGGCAGTTCCGCTACACGACGGACGAGTGGAGTTGGGAGATTCCCGCCGGGGGCTGCCATGATTTCGAGGGCGCGGATCTGGCGGATTTAGCACGGCGCGAGCTGCGCGAGGAGATCGGGGGCGCGCCGGACGAGGTGCGCTACGTGGGGAAGTTCCGGCCGTGCGTCAGTTTGTTAGACGAGGAATTTTTCGTCTACCTGGCGACGGGCGTGCGTTTGACGGAGAAACCAGCACCGGAGCCGGGCGAGCAGATCGAGATACATCTGACTGCGCCGGAACGGGCGTTGGAGATGGCGCGCAACGGGGAGATGTTCAATGGGGCGTGCGCTTACTCACTGTTGCTCTGCGAGCGGGAGTTGGTGGGGGAGACAGCAGACGGTAGACAGTAGTCGAGTAGTCGGGGAGTCGAGTAGTCGGGTAGTCAATTGAAAAGGAGTGTACTTAATGTTAGTAGTTGGTCGCAAAATTTCTACGCTGATAAGATTGTTGTTCATTTTTCTTCTACTATGGATCATAGAGACACCTACATTGCCCGCCCAGGCCGCTCCCACGGCCATTGATTTTGGCACAACCCTGACAGGGGCTATCAGCACCGCTGGTGAGGAGGATACGTTTACTTTCACAGCACAAGCTGGGGACATTGTGCTGGTCCGCATGAGTGTTACTTCAGGTTCGCTTTCCCCCTATATCCAGGTAGAAGATAACTTGGGCAACTCGCTCTGTGACGATTACGCTTATTCTCAGCTTGCGGAGATTTCCGCTTGTACTTTATCTGAAGCCGGGACTTACACGTTACGCGCAACTGACTATGGAGATACAGATACAGGGAATTATCAGCTATATCTCCAGCGTTTGAATGAGCCGGGGAACGCAATCCAGATGACTTTTGGGGAAACTCTCTCTGGTTACATCGCCAAAATAGCAGGAATGGACACCTATACTTTTACAGCGCAGAGTGCGGATGTAGTAGTAGTTCAAATGACTCTCACATCCGGTGAATTGTATCCTCAAATTAGCATTTATGACCCAGCAGGAAACAAGCTCTGTACAGACCACGGTTTTTCTCGAATAGCATTTATCGCTAGCTGCGTGCTGCCAATAAGTGGTCAATACACTATTTTAACGGGCGATTATAGAGGTGCTAAAACAGGGATATATAATTTGCATTTACAACGCCTTAACAATCCAGTGAATGGGAAAACGCTTGTTTTTGATCAAGTACAATCAGGAACAATTGCGGCTGCCGCAGAACTGGAACCATATACATTTGAGGGTCAAATAGGTGATGTAGTGCTCGCTCGCATGGCTGCTACCTCTGCAGGCGGTCTAGATCCTCACTTACGCATATATGACCCACACCAAGAACTAGTTTGTGAGGGTTACGATGCCCACGAAAGTTTGGAGCGCCTAGCAGAGGTGGCACGTTGCGGGCTAGCTACTGCGGGAACATACACCGTATTGACAGGGGATCACGGTGGTTAAGATACTGGCAATTACGAGCTTTTCTTCACGAGTCTCACAGCACCAAGTGCAGCCCAAGCTATCACCTATGCCGAAACTAAATCAAGTACCACACAACACGCGGTCACGGTAAAGAGCTATGCTTTAGCTGGGAAGAGCGGTGAGGTGGTCTTAGCGCAAGTAGGAGTGCCAGATCGTAGCTTTGATCCACAACTACGGATCTATGATGACAACGGCATATTACTATGCCAAGACACAGCCTCGACATATTATTCTAAAGACGCTGCCCATGTACACTGCATTTTACCAACTGATGGCGCCTATCTACTTCTGGTCGGCACCTATGCGGGAGCCTCGCGCATAACCTACGGCAGTTATCAACTCTACGTGCAACGTCTCAATCCAGCTGTGAACACGACCTCACTCCGCTTTGATACTTCTGTTTCTGGATACGTAGAGATGGCCGCCACCTTAGATACGTATGCCTTTCGAGCCGCGTCAGGAGATCAAGTCTCGGTCGAAATGAGCGTGAGCCAAGCGAGTATAGACCCCGAAATACGCCTTTATGGCACAGATGGAGTCAAATTGTGCGAAGCCCATGCTCTCTCTACGTATGCGGATGCTGTCGCCCGGATATCAAGTTGCACTTTGCCTTTTAGCGGCACCTACACTCTATTGGCTGGGGACTATATGGCCGGCGAGACTGGAGCCTACCAACTCCAACTGAACTGCGAAGGGGAATCCTGTGGTTTCCCGTTAGTGCTTAATGAGAAAATCTATCTGCCGTTGGTATTGAGATCGCTTGGTAGCACTGAATAGAACAGGGAGAGCAAATGAA
>JAIOSN010000182.1 GCA_021107605.1 Anaerolineae bacterium
ATGATGAGCAAGAGTGTGCCCCCAAAGTTAAGTAATGATGCCCAGTCAGTAGGTTCCTGCACATTGAAGGCTATCTTTTGTAGCGCCGCATCCTCTACGCCAAAGGCTTGCAATTGTTCAATGGTCGTGGAGATAGGCTCTTTGCGGGCTTCGGCGATCTGGCCATCGGTATAGGTGACGTTGATCTTGTCCCCTTCCACCGAGAGGCTTTTGATTTTTCCCTCGTTAATCTCCGTGGCTAGAGTTTGGATAGGCAGTGTGGAGATGTTATTTTCTTCGGTGATGTAGTTATAAACTATGAAGATGACGGCGAAGATGAGGATGATGTAAATAAAGGTACCGTTCTGCTTTTTCATTGAACCTCCTGAAATGCCCTGCTACCAAGCAAGGTTACGTTTCTATGCAGCGGAAATTATACCATAGACTCATTAGAATTTCATTAGCGGGCGGGGGTTTGTTCGCAACCGTTTCTATGTGGGGTGGATCAGAGAATTGACCTTAGCATACATATTTTCTGTTACCGGCGTAATAGTTTTCTCAAACTTGGGTCTGGAAACGTTATTCCGCCAGGTAGTTCTGGCCGGGTCGCCACTCGAGAGCCAGCCCTGCCGCCATGTCGCCACTAATCCGCTCTAGGGGCGCACCTCTACATTGACTATGAATACGCTCTCGGCTGCTACCTGCGTATGGCCGGAATCTATGATCTTCAAGCGACCTTCAGCGGTGTAAAGCCCCACGCGCAATTGGTAACTTCCCGCAGTCGTACCCTGGGGGATGGTGACTTGATGAGGATCAATGATGATCTCTCCCGGTGCCCAACCGGTGGTGGGATTAGTGCCATTGCCCGGCTCACTATCGTGTTGCGCGGCGGGGGTGCCCGTCGCCGAGGTGGTGAGATGCGTGAAGATCACGTAATTTTTAGTCAATGGTTGGAGCGCGCGCCAGTAGAGTGTTACCGGGACGCTATCCCCCGGCTGGAAAGTGTATTGGGGCACGAGTGCTTCTTCTAAGATGATCTGGTTGTTGAAATTCACCTGTAAGGAGAGCCGCTGTTCTTTGCCACCGCTCACCGTTAAAGTGACCGTATCGCCTGCTTGGATCTCGCTCTCCGGCGCGGGGAGTTGGGCTAAAATTTTGCCAGTGGGTTCGGTGCTCCAGACTTTCTCGGTCTGAATGGTGAGTCCCTGTGCGGCTAGCGGCTCAACGACATCCTTGAGCTGTAACCCGAGCACATCTTGTAGCGGGAAGAGCTGCCCCATAGCTTTGACGACCTGTAACGTGCTGCTAACCGGAACTCGTGTGCCTGGCGGGGGGTCTTGTGACAGGATAGTGCCGGGGAGGGCGTCAGTGCTTTCATCCTCACGTTGGACGGCGAATTGTAGCTGGTAGCTTTTAGCCAGTTCCTCGGCATCGGCGACGCTCAACCCGATCAGGCGCGGAACGCTCACCAATTCTCCCACCGGGGTCTTGGTGGCGACGCCATCTGCGGAGGATGAAGCGCTAGGTGCGCCGGACTCATTATAGATCTGGTAGACATAGCCCCAGAGGGGGATGAGGCCCAAGACAGCGATCGCCGCTATGCCGAAAAGTAACCATAATAGCCAATCGGGGCCGCGCTGGGGGGCCTTTTCTCGGGCAGATTGCTCTGTCTGCGGTGAATACGGTAAGGTACTGGTCTGCTGCGGGGTGGGAGGCACTACCGGATGGGACACAGTTTGCTCTTCTCCGTGGCGCATATATTCTGTCAGTGCCATGCCGAGCTGCTCCGCGTTGCGGTAGCGGCGGGATTTTTCCTTGGAGAGCACCTTACTCACCAGCCACTCCAATCTAGGAGGTGTTTGTGGGTTGAAGGAGCTGGGCGGGGCGGGGGTCTCTTGTAGATGTTTGCGGATCAGCGCAGCGTCATCTTCAGCGTGGAAAGGGGGGACGCCCGCCAACATCTCATAGAGCATCACGCCGATACTGTACACGTCCGAGGCTGGCGTTGGATGCTCCCCAGCGGCTTGTTCGGGCGAAATATAGTGCGGGCTGCCCCAGACCACCTGCGGCTCCTCTTCTTCTTCATATTCTGCCCGGAGAGCTTTAGCGATACCGAAGTCGGTCACTTTGACGGCGCCTGCGGTGGTGATCAGGATATTCTGCGGTTTGAGGTCGCAATGGACGATGCCGGCGCGATGTGCGGTCCCCACACCGGCGCAGATTTGCTCACCGATCTGCAAGATTTCCAAGATGGGGAGCGGGGCCTCTTGGCGGATGCGCTCTTTGAGGGATTGACCGGCCACCAGTTCCATGACGAGGTAAGGGCGTCCCTGGTCAATACCCAGGTCATAGATGCGGACTATGTGGGGATGATCTAGTTTGGCTACGGCCCGCGCCTCTGCCAGAAAACGGCTGCGGAAATCCGTATCGCTGGCATACGGTTCTCGTAGTACCTTGACGGCGATGGGGCGGTCTAATAAGACATCGTGCCCTCGATAGACGGTAGCCATGCCACCGGTGCCGACCAATTCTACCAAGTGGTAACGTTCATTCAATATCTTCTCTTCCATACTCCCTCTTCCCCTCCTGATTTCCCGTTCATTCTACCGCAATGAGGCGAAAAGGCGAGGGAGCGAAAAGGCGAGAAAGCGAGAAGGCGAGGGAGCGAGAAAGCGAGAAGGCGCGGAGGTGAGAATTACCATGGCAATGGCCGTGGGACTGGCGACTGAAGTCGCGCCGCCATTTGCCATTTGCCATTCGCCTATTTGCTCATTTGTTATCTCGGCTATTTCTTGTCACGATGACGTTATATGTTACAATCATCGTTTGGAGTATGAAATGATATCTCATTACCTATTTCTAGTGGTTACCGGTGCCCTCGGCGTCTTCTTGCTGTTGGGGTTACAGGTCTTTACCCGTTGGCATAACTTTCGCCGGTATGTGACGGCAACTTGGCTAACCTTGCTGACGTTAGTTTGGTTAACTCTCCCCCAGGAATGCCGCTGGCTCCTCTCATTATGGTCGCCCGCGACGATGTTGGATGGCCGGCTCCTCTTGGAAATGACGCCCGCCATCTGGCTGTTGGGTGCGGTGTTGGGGGCTACCTTTAGCGGCGTGGCCTGGGTGCGGATAGCGGACGAACGTCGCCTCTTGCCGCTTTCTGGCATGTTGACGATCTCCATGCTATTGATCTCCTGGCTGGCACTGTTGAGCGCTTCCTTATTGATGACCTTAATTGCCTGGTCTACCTTTGACTTGCTCTGGGGAGTCGCGGCGTTGATTGCCGGCAGTGATGATGAACGAGTTACTTTTGGCTGGGCGATTCATGGCTTTGCCTCCCTCCTTTTATGGATAGTTTCTCTCCTTTTGGCCCGTGAAGGGTGCAGTACTCTCTGGTGGTTGATGCAACCCTCGGAGCCGCTTCTTTCTCTGCTCTTAATAGCTGCCGTATTGCGCGTGGGGATCTATCCGTGGCATCTGGTCTTCCCGCAACGCGCGGAGAAGGTGGGACTGTTGGTGGTAGCTGTTGCGTTAGGCCCGTTGTTGGGATTTGGATTATGGTACCGAGTTCTCTCTCTGCCTCTGGTGGTACACTGCCCCGCTTGGATGACCACGTTAGGTGTAATCACATTGCTCTGGGGCGCCTTGCGCGCCTGGGACGCCTCATCCGAAGCACGCCGCCCCTTGCTCTGGGCCGCTTACGCCCTCTTAGGCGCGGTCGTCGTGGGCACGGCATTGACCGGATCAGCGGTCTGGTTATTGCGGGCGCTGGCTACCTGGTGGGCGGGTTGGGTGTTGCTCCTCCTCTCCCGGGGGCGTGAGGGGTGGCTCTTGCCCTGGTCGTGGCCTGGTTTGTTGGCCGTGCTCTTGCTGTTGGGCGTACCACCTTCACCGTTGGGCGTGCTCTATCGCGCTGCGCTGGGCACGGCGAATTGGGCTGCCCGATTCTGCTTACTCACCGGTCTGGCGCTCACCGGTGCTACCTTCCTGCGGGAGATAGCGCGCTCGGCAGAGGGGCGCGTTACGCCGCCCTGGCCCTGGCAGCAGGTCACTCTAGGGGTGGGGTTGTTGCTACTGCTAGGGGGATTGATGAG
>JAIOSN010000141.1 GCA_021107605.1 Anaerolineae bacterium
GGTTTGCAGGGACGCGGCGGCGCGGGCTTCCCCACGGGGCTAAAGTGGTCTTTTGTAGAAAGTCAGCAGTCCGCCCAGAAATTCATCGTCTGCAATGCCGACGAATCCGAACCGGGCACCTTCAAGGATCGCCTGATTTTGGAGGGCGACCCGCACGTGGTGTTGGAAGCGATGGCGATTGCCGGCTATGCCGTCGGCGCCGACCAGGGTTGGATTTACATCCGTGGCGAGTACGGTCAAGCTAGAGAGCGACTAGAGCTAGCCATCCAGCAGGCAGAAGAGTACGGCTTGCTGGGCGACAATATCATGGAGAGTGATTTCTCCTTCCACATCCACCTCCACGCTGGCGCCGGCGCTTACATTTGCGGCGAAGAGACCGCGCTGCTAGAAAGCTTGGAGGGCAAACGGGGCATCCCGCGTATCCGCCCGCCTTATCCCACCGTGGCCGGGTTCCGTGACGAACCTACCGTGGTCAACAATGTGGAGACGCTAGCCAATATCCCCCCCATTATCCGTAACGGGGTGGAGTGGTTCCGCTCCATCGGAACCGCGCATTGCCCCGGCACCAAGGTCTACACCATGTTAGGTGATGTCAACGTCACCGGGCTGATTGAGGTCCCGATGGGGATCACGCTGCGGGAGGTGCTGGATATTTACAGCGGCGGCATGAAGGATGGCAAAACGTTCAAATGCGCCCAGACGGGCGGCGCTTCGGGCAGTTTCATCCCCCCGGAGATGTTGGACGTGCCGCTGGATTACAAGTCAATGCAGGAACAGGGAGCGTCGCTGGGCAGCGGCGCGCTACTCATCTGCGCCGAGGATACTTGTATGGTGGATCTGGCTTACGTGCTGATGCGCTTCTTCCAGGCCGAGTGCTGCGGCAAATGTACCCCTTGTCGTATCGGCACTACCCGCATGTTGGAAACACTGGAGCGGATACGTCAGGGAGAGGGCACGGCAAAGGAGCTCTTGGCGTTGGAGGAGATTGCCACGCAGATTCAGGAACTTTCCTTCTGTGGTCTTGGTCAAGCAGCGGCAGTCCCCATCATTACCGGGTTACGCTACTTCCGTGAAGAATTTGAAGCTCACTTGGCCGGTCATTGCCCGGCCGGGGTCTGTACCCTGGAAGGAAGCCAACAGCAATCTGAAGCTGTCCGGCACGATTACCTGGGATTTTAAGAGTCTGGCATTAGAGAAATCTATCTTTTCCAGCGCCAGTTGTTGATCTGATATTTTGGATTTTTATGAAAACAAATTTTGCAGCTGTAAGGAGGTTCTTATGACGAAAATGGTTCACCTGACTATTGATGGCCAAGAGGTAACCGTTCCAGCAGATTCCACAGTTTTAGAAGCTAGCCAACAACTAGGAATCACAATCCCAACTCTCTGTCATCATCCTGATCTCACACCGACCGGGGCCTGCCGTTTATGTGTGGTGGAAATCGAGGGGATGCGTACTCTGGAAACATCATGTACGTTGCCGGTGACCGAAGGCATGGTAGTGCGGACGCAGACAGATAAAGTGAGAGACTCACGTCGCTTTGCACTCTCTATGTTGCTGACCGACCATCCCAACGAGTGCATGACCTGCGAAGTGGATGGCGACTGCGAGTTGCAACGCTGGGTCTACGAATACGACGTGAAGTGGCCTGAACATAGTGGGGCACGCCACTCGCGCCCCATTGATTCCGACCCCAACCCCGTCATCATGGTGGATATGAACAAATGTATCCTCTGTGGACGCTGTGTACGCGCCTGCGCCGAGATCCAGGGACGTAACGTTTGGAACTTCTCCGAGCGCGGCTTCGATACCTTAGTCGTGGCCGGCGCCAATCAACCAATGTTAGACACAGACTGTGAATCCTGCGGTAACTGTGTGGCCTATTGCCCGGTGGGCGCGCTCTTCGACAAACCCTCCCAGGGTTGGGGACGCGCTGCTTACCAGACGAAGGTTCGCACCACCTGCACCTACTGCGGCGTGGGTTGCCAGTTTGACCTCAACGTGAAGGATGGCAAGATCACCCGCGTCACCTCCACGCCTGAAGCGCCGGCAAACGGCATGGCTCTGTGCGTCAAGGGGCGCTACGGTTGGGACTTTGTCCACAGCGACGAACGGCTGACCGTCCCCCTCATCCGCGACGCGAATGGCGGCAGCAAATATCCCGGCTTCCGTGAGGCCAGCTGGGACGAGGCGTTAGATCTCATCGCCCAGAAGCTGACCTACCACCGCGACCACAACGGCCCCGACAGCGTCGGCTACCTCTCCTCCGCCAAGTGTACCAACGAGGAGAACTATCTGATGCAGAAGCTGGCCCGCGCGGTCGGCAAAACCAACAACGTGGATCACTGTGCACGGCTCTGTCACTCCTCCACCGTCGCCGGTCTGGCCAGCACGTTGGGCAGCGGCGCGATGACCAACTCCATCGAGGACTCCACCGGAGACGCCAAACTCTACTTTATCACCGGCTCCAACACCACCGAGCAGCACCCCGTCATCGGCATCAAGATGCGCCGGGCCATCCGCGAGAAAGGCACCAAACTCATCGTCGCCGATCCGCGCAAGATTGATCTCTGCGATCTGGCCGTGTTGCACCTACAACAGCGCCCCGGCACCGATGTCGCGCTCTTCAACGGCATCATGCGCGAAATCATCGTCAACGGCTGGGAAGACAAGGAATACATCGCTGAGCGCACCGAGAATTTCGCGGCGTGCAAAGAAGTGGTGATGAAATACACACTGGAGCTCACCGAGGAGATCACCACGGTACCCGCCGCGAAGATCAAAGAAGCGGCCCGCCTGCTCCACGAGAACAAGCCCGGCGCGGTCTTCTGGTCAATGGGCATCACCCAGCACACCACCGGCACGATGAACGTGATGTCGTTAGCGAACCTGCAAATGCTCCTGGGTAACTTGGGCGTGCGTGGTGGCGGCGTGAACCCGTTGCGCGGCCAGAACAACGTGCAGGGCGCGTGTGACTTAGGCACGCTCTCCAACGTCTACCCCGGCTACCAGAAAGTGGTTGACCCGGCGATGAAGGAGAAGTTCGAGGCTTTCTGGGGTGTAGAGGGGCTATCCGACAAAGTCGGCCTCACCGTCGTGGAGCTAATGAACGCCGCTCACGATGGCGACCTCAAGGCACTCTACGTCTTTGCCGAGAACCCCATGACCTCCGATCCTGATCTCAACCACGTCAAGGTAGCCCTGGAAACTTTAGACTTCTTGGTCGTGCAGGACATTTTCATGACCGAGACGGCCAAATATGCCACCGTGATCCTGCCCAGCACCTGCTTCGCCGAGAAGGAGGGCACCTTCACCAGTACCGAGCGCCGCATTCAGCGCGTGCGCAAGGCCGTACAGGCTCCCGGCAAGTCGCGCCCCGACTGGCAGATCATCTGTGAAGTCGGTACCCGCATGGGCTACCCCATGTACTACGATTCGCCCGCCGACGTGATGGACGAGATCGCGGCCTGCACCCCCATCTACAGCGGTGTCCACTACTGGCGGCTGGACGCGGGCGCGCAGCTCGCCTGGCCTGTGCGCGGGGACGATCATCCCGGCACTCCCATCCTGCACGTCGGGAAGTTCGCCCGTGGGCTGGGGCTTTTCACGGCCAACGAGCACCTTGAACCGCATGAGGCTCCCGATGACGAGTACCCCTTCACCATGACGACGGGGCGCGTGCTCTATCACTGGCACGGCGGCGAGCAGACGCGCCGTTCCGAGAGCCTGCTGGCGCTCTACCCCGAACCGCTGGTCGAGATCAATCCTGACGACGCGAATCGACTGGGGATTGTGGACGGGGACCAGATCAAACTGGCATCACGCCGTGGCGAGCTGGTGGCCCGCGCGTGGTTGACCGATCGGGTCGCCCCGGGGTTAGTCTTCAGTACGTTCCATTTCCCGGCGGGGAATGCTAACTGGCTAACGGGAGCTTTCCTGGATCCCGTGGCGAAGATTCCAGAGTATAAAGTCAGCGCGGTCAAGGTGGAAAAGATCGCGTAGGCTGTGAGATACCCAACGCCCCCAGGTAAATGCCTGGGGGCGTTTTACGTGGGGGAGACATTTTACCGCGCTAACACACTCAACGCCAGGTTATCGGCGTGATCGCAGACCCGCTCCAGGGTCCGGAGCGTTTCGTTGTAAATGAAACTCGCCTCCGGTTGGCAAACGCCGCTCTTCAGACGTGCGAGATGTTCCTCGCGCGCCGTCATGTACATCCTGTCAAATTCGTCCTCCAACACGCAAACTCTCTGGGCCAACGCAGCAGCATCGTCTTGGACAGCCTGCAACGCTAGGCCATAAGTCTTCTGCGTGTGCGCGAACAACTCCGCTAACTCCTCCTGCGCCTCCTCGCTGAAAGGCACATCCTCCTGTACCTTGCGTTGGGCAAACTGCGCCAGGTTTTCGGTCAAGTCCCCCACTCGCTCGATGTCGGTAGTAAGGCTTTTGATCTGAAAGCAACGCCGCTGTTGCTCAACACTCAAATCTTTCCGCATGAGCGTGTTGACAAAATTCTCCAACACAACACAGACGGGATCAATAAAGCCCTCCTCAAGCTCTAAAACACGCTGAGTGGCTGCCGCATCATCCTCCACCAGGGCCGCGCAACTACACTTTACCATCTCGGCGGTGGTCTCCCCGATACGCAGGAGTTCCTTGCCGGCCTCGGCCAGCGCCACCGAGGGCATACTGAGTTGCTGTAGGTCAATGTAGGCGGTGAGCTTCGGCTGCTGCTCAGCCGCGCTCGGCGGTACCAGCGACTCAACGCCGCGCGTAATATATTTCACGAAAGGGAAGAGCATTACACTCACCGTGATGTTGAAGATCGTATGCGCGTTGGCGATCTGGCGCGCCAGATCGGGAGAAGTACGGGACACCAGCTCGGCGAAGGGAGTAAGGAAGGGGAGAAAGATGAGCACGCCGGTAATGTTGATGAACGTTTGCGCCAGAGAGGCCCGGAAAGCCATCCGGGAAAGATTGAAAGAGGCGACGAACTGCGTATCAATGCAAGTACCGATATTGGCGCCCATCAGCAACGCGATGGCGCCCGGCAAGGTGATGGCCTGGCTCATGCCCATAGCGACGACCAGGCCGGTCATGGCCGAGCTACTCTGGACAATGGCCGTGACCACGGCTCCGGCCAGGACGCCGGCCCAGACGTTCTGCCCCATGAAGGTCAACCACGTTTCCACTTCTGGTAACGTAGCCAGCACCTTCAGAGCACCGGACATCAAATCCATCCCTAAGAACAGAAGCCCGAACCCCATGGCAATTTCACCGTACTTCCGCCATTTCTCCTCCGGCATGAATTCGATGAAGAGAATCCCCAGCGCTAGGAAGAAGTAGAAGAAATCACCGATGTCGAAGGCCGCGATCTGACCGGTGAAGGTGGTGCCGATCTCCTGCCCGATCATTACGCCGACCGATTGCTCTAAAGTCATCAGATTGGCGCTGAGCAGGCCCATCATCGTGATCATCAAAAGACTGCTGCTCTGGATCAAAGCCGTAGCGCCGAAGCCAAACATCGCGGCCTTGATAGGGCGGTTCGTCATCCGGTCCAGCCATTGTTGGATCTGGTGGCCGGCCAGTTTTTCCATGCCGTTACTGAGCATGTGAACGCCGAACAAAAAGAGAGCTAATCCACCCACAACTTGCAAACCGTTTACCATAATTGCTCCTTAATTAATTTTCTTAGCGTCCTTTGCGTCTTTGCGGTGAGATATCTTTTCTCAGTGGAATCAGAGATACTCCTGCACTTTCTGTACCTCTCACCCTGGCCGCCAAGCTACCAAAGCGCGCTCCTGGGTTTCCGGGAGCGCGCTTCACACACAATAGACCTTTACAATAAATTACTTATCGCGCAGGAAAATGTACCAGTACATTCCAGAGATGATGACCCCGCCGCCGATGATGTTACCGATAGTAACCGGCAGCAGGTTCTTGACAAAGAAATTGCCCCAGGTCAGCGCTTCGTACCCCGCCGCGCCGGTGCCGGCCTTGATGAACAGCCCCACGGCGATGAAGTACATGTTCGCCACACTGTGCTCAAATCCGGCGGCCACAAATCCCGCGATGGGGAGAGTGAGGGCCGCGATCTTGCCCACGACCGTGCGAGCAGAGAAAGTGACCCAGACGGCCAGACAAACTAACATGTTACACAGCGCGCCCAGGGCAATAGCTGGCACGAACTCCAGGCCGCATTTGCTGTTGGCGATGGCCATGGCCTTCTCGCCCAGCGCGCCGCCGGAGAAAGTGTACTGCTTGCTCAAGAAAACCAGATACGCCAGGAGCACCGAGCCGGCGAAGTTCCCCAGGTAAACCCAACCCCAGTTGCGCAGTAATTGGCTAGAGGTAACCTTCTTGTTAAGCCAGGCCATCACGATCAGGTTGTTGCCCGTGAACAATTCCGCGCCACCCACGATCACCAGCACCAGGCCCAAAGTGAAGACCAGACCGATCAGCAGTTTGGCGACACCGAAAGGCAAATCCCCGGCGCCGGTAGCGATGGTCGTCGCAAAGATCGCGCCGAAACCGATAAATATACCGGCCAGCATTCCAGACACGATGAGCGTCGCGGTCGCCTTCTTCACTTTAGCGATGCCGACGTTCACGGCCTTCTCCGCCATTTTGGCGGGGGCCAGGGAGTTGATATTAATCTCAGACATAAAAAAAACCTCCTCACTAAAATAATAAATATATTAAATATGTTAACCACTCAGCACGTGATTATAATAGCTCGTCTGAATTTGTCCACTACTAAGTTGCTTGAAAAGAGAGTATAATATCCCCCGTGGTAACGGGAAAGAATTGGCGTTTGCAGGAGTCAGTAGCCAAAGTTATGATAGAACTACTAAATCATCTCAAACAGTCGGGGGAAGGTAGCCACGGTTTCCATACCGCGTTGAATTTGCTCGCAGCATCAGAGATAAGAGGCAGATTAACACCAATTCCCTTAAAATGGGGGAGAATGGCTACGACCGATCTCCTAGATTACTGAGAGGATACGAATTATGGAACTTGCTCAAAATGTTGAGCAACTACAAAGTTATCGCTTGCCAGCTTACCAGTTACACTCAACCCAACTACTACCGGGCAAACCTGGACTTGCAATCAATTAGTAAGGAGACGTTACAGAAGATGAGTAAAATAAAACTGACTATCAATGACAAAGAGGTTATGGTAGAAGAAGGGCAAACCATCCTAGAGGTCGCTAAAGAGGTGGGGGTAGATATTCCAGTTCTCTGCCATCACCCGGCATTGACCAACTGGGGTGCGTGCCGCATGTGCCTGGTAGAGGTAGAAGGTATGCGCGGCTTGCAACCGGCTTGCACCTGTCCTGCTACGGAAGGAATGAAGATCCAAACCGAGACTGAGCAAGTAGTCAACGTCCGTAAATTTATACTGGAACTGCTCTTCTCAGAGCGCAACCACTACTGCATGTTCTGCCAGCTGAGTGGCGATTGTGAGCTTCAGGATGCCGCTTACCGTTACGGCCTAGAGCACTTCACCTATCCCCGCTCCTACGAGAAATTTGAAATAGATGCTTCCCGCAAATACTTTATCATGGACCCCAACCGCTGCATCCTCTGCTCGCGCTGCATTCGCGCTTGTGCTGAGATCGCAGCCAATCACACCCTCAATCTCAAAGGTCGCGGCGCGGGAACCCGGGTCATCGCGGACTTGAACGTACCGCTTGGCGAATCCACTTGTATCGAGTGTGGTACCTGTTTACAAGTTTGTCCCACCGGCGCCTTGATTGCCGTGCGCAGCGCCTACGGTGGCCGCAAGAAAGACGTTACGCACACCGAGACCACCTGTCTACAATGTAGCGTGGGTTGTAAACTCAACGTGGTCACGCGGTACGAGCGCCTGCTGCATGTGGACGGCATCTTCGGTTCCGAGCCGAACGATGGCCTACTCTGCGTCAAGGGCCGCTTTGAGCCGCTCTATGACGAGGATCGCCAGCGGGTCAAGACTCCGTTGGTTCGCAAAGATGGGCAACTTCAGAAGAGCAGCTGGGAAGAAGTGTTACCCTTGGTGTCCGCAAAGCTGACCGCCGGGACGGCCCAAGGATTGGCCGCCACCGCGACCACCAACGAAGCGTTCCAGGCTTTTGGCAAGCTCTTTGAGAAAGTCGGGGGGCCGGCCGGCCTGCTCTGCGGTACTCTGCCCGAGTTGGGTTACGGAGAAGGCGCCGCCATCCAAGATGTGTTGGCAGCCGATTACATCGTTGTCGCCGGAACCAAACCGCTGACCACTCACAAAGTGGTGGGATACTTCATCAAACGCGCGGCGGATAACGGCGCGACCATTGCGCTGGTGGGCGAACCGGAAAATGAGCTGTGCAGTTATGCCAAGCTCAACGTTCCCTACACCGAGGCGGACAAGGTGATCGCTGACGTACCAGTCGGGGCCTCAACCATCGTCGTCTATGGCGCCGGGCTAACCGCTGAAGGTATCGCGGCCCTCAAGCCACTGGCCGAGAAAGCCACTTTCTTAGGTCTGGAACCGGGACGCAACGGCCGGGGGGCTGCCGCCGCCGGGCTTACCCCACTGGCCCCGTCAGCAGCCGAGACGCTCTTGGTGTTACTGGGCGAACATCCGGTTAATGCCACGTGGGTTGAGAAGCTAGCCGGGGCTTTCACTGTGGTGCAGGCGAGTTACCTCTCCCCACTAACGGCAAAAGCAGATGTGGTCTTGCCCACCCCCATCTGGGTTGAGCGCAACGGTCACGTCACTAACCTGGAAGGCAAAGTGCTGCCGCTACAAGCAGCCTTAGAGCTGCCGTCAGGCGTGCGCGATGAGACGGAAGTCCTGATTGAGCTGGCGCAGTTGATTGGTTAAAATCTGGAGGCTGGAAGCTAGCTAGTTAAATCAGGAGTGAATTCTACTAGCGGCTAGTTTTTCTATTCCCTAGGAGCTATTATGGAAAAAGTCACAGTAGCATCACAATGGTTGGAATCATGCGCCGGTTGTCACATGTCTTTTCTGGATATTGACGAGCGCATTGTAGAATTACTAAAATATGTGGAGCTAAGTGCTACTCCCATCACCGACTTAAAACATCCGCCCGTAGAGGGCGTGACAGTCGGAATCCTCACTGGCGGTATCGGTAATGAAGAGCATGTGGCAGAAGCGGAATTGATGCGCGAGCGCTGCAAAATACTCGTCGCAATGGGCGACTGCGCTGTAACTGGCGGAATCTGCACCATGCGGAACTTCTTTGATAAAGAGGATGTGCTACGTCGCGGGTACATTGAAACGGAGAGTACCGTTGATGGCTACATCCCGGAGCACGAGGATCTCACCCCGTTGACAGAACAAGTCTCCGGCGTGGATGAGATAGTGCCAGTAGATATCTACCTCCCCGGTTGTCCGCCCAGCGCCGACGCTATCTGGTACGTGTTGAGTGAACTAGTCGCAGGTCGTATGCCCAAGTTGGAAGGCGACGTCCTAAAATACGGCATGGATTGAGGTTAAACACTATGGGTAAAAAAATTACTATTTCTCCAGTAACACGCATTGAGGGACACGCGAAGATCACCATCCATCTGGATGATAATGGCAAAGTCAAAGAGTCGTTCTTCCATGTGGAGCAGTTCCGAGGTTTTGAGAAGTTCAGCGAAGGACGCATATTCTACGAAATGCTCGAAATCACCCCGCGTATCTGCGGCATCTGCCCGGTGAGCCATCACTTGGCCGCCGCCAAAGCCAACGATCAGGTAGCGGGCATGACCCCGACCCCCACGGCCAACAAATTACGCGAGTTAATGCACATGGGGCAGGTAATCCAATCGCACGGTATGCACTTTTTTGAGCTGGCCGGACCGGACCTTATCTTTGGTTTTGATGCCAATCCCAAAATCCGTCACGTAGGCGGGATAGTGCAAACCCATCCCACTCTGGCCATCAAGGCCGTAAGGTTACGCGCCTACGGCCAAGAGATCATCCGGCGGTTAGGCGAGCGCCGGATTCATCCTATCTTTGCGATCCCCGGCGGGGTAACTAAACCGCTAACGTCCGCAGACCGCGAATGGATGCTAAAAGGAATTGACGACCAGTTAGCCACCACCCTGGTGGGCATCTCCTTCCTCAAGAATTGGATGCAAGAGAACCAACAAGTTATGGACGAATTCGCGGTCTTCCCCTCAGCCTACATGGGCTTGGTACAGGAAGATGGCGCGTTGGAACTCTACGGAGGCCAGCTGCGCATCGTGGATCAGGACGGCGAATTGCTAGAACAATTCGATCCCTGTAACTATCTGGATTATATCGGCGAACATGTCAACAAATACACTTACCTCAAGGCCCCGTACTACAAGAAAATGGGCTATCCTGAAGGCGTCTATCGTGTTGGCCCGCTGGGCCGCCTCAACGCTGCCAGCCACATCAGCACGCCGATAGCGCAGAGCGAGATGAAAATCTGGAAATCGCTCAATGGCGGCAAGCCAGTAGAGGGAACCCTCTATTTCCACTACGCACGATTGATTGATATGCTCTACGCGCTGGAACGCACCCGCGAGCTGCTGGAAGACCCCGGCATCCTCAGAAAAGACGTGGTAGGTGAACGCGGAGAGATCACCGGCGAAGGCGTGGGGTGCATCGAAGCGCCACGCGGCACACTCTTCCATCACTATTGGACCAATGAGTTGGGCGTGATACAACGTGTTAACCTCATCGTCGCCACCGCCGGCAACGCTTGGTCCATGAACCACTCCGTCAACCTGGTCGCCAAGCGGTATGTGGACGGCAACCACCTCACCGAGGGGATGCTCAACCGCGTTGAGGCCGCCATCCGTGCCCACGACCCGTGCCTCTCCTGCGCCACTCACGCTATGGGGCAGATGCCCATGCACATCGAACTGTACAGCCCCGCCGGGGAAATACTGGACACTATCCACCGCGACTAATTCGTAACATATCTGCCCAAAAATAGTGGTAAATAGCGGTGGCCGGTATCCAGCCCAAAGCCCAGCCAGACACGGTCAAGAGATCAGCCACCGCTGCCTCCAAATTATGGAGAAGATACCACCCTACTGGCAAGTACTTGTTTGTGACACTGCGTGATTGTGCCATTTCCTAACCCATGAGAGGATCAGCCTTGAAACGAACTTTAGTCGCTGGTTTTGGTAATACTTTTCGCCGTGATGATGGCGTCGCCCGGATCGTCATCAACGCCTTGCGCGCGCAACTGGATCGTCCCCCCTTGGGGCCATTAGATGACGGCTTTGATGATCTAGGACATGAGATCGACATGGTGGTCTTGCATCAGATGGTCCCGGAGTTGGCAGAGACTGTGGCGGATTACGACCAAGTGATCTTTGTGGACGCCCACGTTGAGACAATTCCCGCCTCGCTGCACGAGGAGCGGATTGCAGTCGCCTATCGCACCCCTTTTGTGGCCCACCAATTCCATCCCTCAACAGTGCTAGCGCTGGCCCAACAGACATACGGTCATGCACCGCAAGCGGTACTACTCTCTTTATTGGGACATGACTTCGATTTTGGAGAAGAGCTCTCTGCGGAGACGGCAGCTCTAGTTTCCCCCGCCCGTGATCGTATCTTGGAACTCATCGCCGAGCAGTAAATCCAAATGCACGAGCTGGCTATCACTGAAGGTATTCTACGCATCGTCACCGCACACGCGGTCAAGGCTGATGCTGACCACGTCACCGATATTCATCTGGTGATTGGGGATATGTCCAGTTTTATCAATGACTCTATTCAATTTTACTTCGACCTGCTCTCTCCCCAGACAGTGGCGGAGAATGCCACCCTGCACTTCCACCGGCTGGCCGTCCGTTTCCGTTGCTGGCAGTGCAGGCATGAGTTCGCGCCTACCAAACTTGACCGGTGCTGCCCCCAATGTAACGCTCTGGGGGGCGAGGTGATCGCCGGGAAAGAATTCTACGTCGAAAGTATCGAAGTGAATTAGCCAACAAGCATCTAAACAAGAAGAAATTATATGTGACACCTGCGGTTGTGAAGAACATACTCATGCAAAAAGTTACGGGAAAGCAGTCGCCCCGAAAAAAAATCCCCGTGGTGCAGAAGATACTAAGCGCCAACGATCAGGCGGCCGCAGCCAACCGGGAGCACTTGAACGCTCATCAAATTGCAATGTTCAACATCATGGCTTCACAGGTGGCTGCGGAGAAAATCGCTCCCACCGGCGCGCCCCTGCCCCGGCTTTGCTAACGCTGGCAGCTGTGGAGAAGATCGCGTAAGGTGTGAGATACCGAACGCCCCCAGGCAAATGCCTGGGGGCGTTTTACGTGGAGAGTTAGTGATTGGTGATGGAGTGCGACTCAGCGTTTTAGCGACTGCGTCGAAAATAACCCGGCTTGTAGTAGACGAATCCCGTGGGACATGGCATCATCGTGATTCGGGGAGTTCAGGGCAACAGTGGGCGTCTGGGGCTAGTTGATTTTCGTCGCGCCATGTTGTGACGCTGAACACTGGTGAGAGGGTGGGCAACGGTCAGGATTGAACCGCCGGGCGGGTGCGGTGTAAGCACCATTGCCACAAAACGCCCTGAAAGCGCGTGTGGCCATCAATTCACGCGTGCGGAGCGCGGTCGGGTGGATGCACGGGTTGGACAGCCTACCTAATTCAGTATCTTTCCCAAGTGACAAATTGCCAGCTTTCTTTCTTCGCCTTTGTTTTCAATCGGCTAATATAGCTTGGAACAACTGAATATCTACATCGAGGCGGACAGGTCTTGGTATAGAGAAGACACAATGCTTGTTTTGCCCGAGTTGCTCCCACATATAGTAATCGTTTGCCATTAGAATTAGTCTTAATCCTCTCTACGCCGGTTATGATTACCACCTGAAACTCTGTACCTTTGCTGCTGTGCAAGGTAGTTAGTTGCACACTAGGATTTAGATTCACGAACTTCCTCAGAGTTAGATCCTCTAGCTCATTGTCTGGTGAAGTTAGTCTAAACAAATTGTAGAACTCTTCAACTTCATCTGGATAAGTATCTTTATACTGTTCTAGAGATGTTTCTAAATCCAGAGATTCAATAACTTCAGCTAACCAGTCGTGCAATAGTTGGTCGGAATTTCTCAAGTTCCACAAGATCTTTGCCAAATGTATTCGAGCATTATTTGTCTCTTTATCAAGCGTTAGCGTTGGACTGTAACCAATCTGTTGCCAGATAGCTAAAAGGTCATCAAAATTGTATCTTTCGCTTGTTTGCTCCTTCCATCCCCTCAGACACCAATATCCCAAATCCTCTAGCCACTTTATGAGTTCCATACCTCGATCATAATGCGGGTGTTTGTCGAGAACAAAATCAATGTGCTGGCTTTCAAAAACCTCGGCTATTATCTCTATACCTTTTCCTCGCCAAGGATCTATGACTGCTATCTCGTTGTTCTGTATTCCCATCTGTTGGTATCTTTTAACTATCCCGACAGCCACCTCAGCCTGCTGTTGAATTCCCTTGCTACACTCAATTACCTCGCATTGTCCTCCGGTCTCATCAGACCAGTTTTCCCTGCGGGCATCAAGGAGAGTCTGTGCGATTCCTATAATCTCTTGCTTCGAACGGTAGTTTGTCTCCAACTCGATTTTGGGCTGCATGTCAGGACGCTCTGAGAGTTCTCTAAGATACTTGGGGTCAGTACCAGCAAAATCGAAAATTGACTGATCAGGGTCACCTATAGCAAATAATTTCATGGGGGTTTGGTCAACCATTTCTGTTACGATTCGATATAGAGGATAGCCCAAATCTTGATATTCATCAACGGCGAACCAAGGAAACCTTGCATATATACTTTTTCTAACTATATCGTGATCAATGATTAATCGCAGTGCAGTATGGATAATCATATCAAAATCCACATATTGCAAATCGAGAAGGTACTGTTTATATATCTGGATTGCTCGACCAATATCTCGATGGTCTTTCCATTGATTAAAAGGAATATCTGCTCTTTGCTGACGACATTTTACAAAAGCACCTTTGATATCCCAGTTTTTTTCTGGGTCATAATCATCCCCAAATGCTTCTTTCATAGCTTTATCAAAACAAGCATCTTTGATTAATTGCGGTGCTATACGGATTACTTCAGGTAGCCCCGTATCAAATACTTCTTTGAAGGGTAACACTACTTGCCCAAGGCTAAACCCATGTATAGTTCCAACAAAGATGTTTGGACGATCCAAGATTCCCAGAGAATATAGCCGCCTTTCCAACTCTTTTGCCATCATGCGAGTATAAGTAAGACAGGCTATACCTCTCGGCGGATTAGTTTTCTCGCGTAGCAGTTGAGCAACTTTTAATGCAAGAACACGGGTTTTGCCGCTTCCGGGCCCAGCAATAACGACTGTGCTATCTGTCCTCTGGAAAGCCATCTTCTGTTTCTCGTTTTCTTCTATTTCATCTATCCACCTGAGATATAGATTCATCTCTGACCTCAAATCTGGGATCGTTCTGCTTCAACTCTTTTTACAATGTAATAGATGCCCTCCCGTATATACTCAGGAACAATTGCTTCTTTACTCTCTTTAATTTTGAGATTGCTGGCTTTCTCTCTGATGTGTCGGATGAGTCTATGAGCAAACCGCCCCTTACCCCAACGAGTGTCAGCGATGGATTTCAAGATCTTCTTCATATTTTCAGGGGTTGGTTCATTTGAGTACTGGTCAATATGATCAGATCCAGCTTTAACTGCTACCCCCATCTCAGAGCCAAGTTCAGTGAAAGCCTTCTTTAGTTCCTCATGAAGTCCAGCTTCCAGCAGTGTTGGTTCCAAAGTCCAATCATTGACAAAGATCCCAAACCATCTCAAATACCTACGTATGATATCGCAACGCTTACGATCATCGCCAGCATATTTCTGTTTTAGCTTATCATACAAAACAGGCTTGATTATTCTTTTGAGAGTATCTATGCCTCTTTCAAGACCCGTATAATCTTGTTCGTGATCACCATCTGTCAAGACCAAGAAAGGAATTCCAAATTTATGAGCCAGAGTTACAAGTAGTGAGAAGTGCGTTCCATAGGTATTACAAAGTGCGATGCCGTACTTGTCGAGTGGCTTCTCCAAGATTTCAGCAAAGTTGCTAACAAGCAGCATCTCAACATCACCTTCAACAAGGATAACCCCTTTGGAGAATAACATTTCTGACTTTGTGATATCAAGAAAGCGATCAAGATCTTTCCTGTCACGTGGATCCAAGTTACTGATAAAACTGTAAGCAGACCTTAAATCACAACCTTGATTTCCACAGTTCTTCACCAAGACTAAATCCTCGACCTTGACCACACTAGCCAAGTGTGGAGAGTGGGTAGATATAATAACTGGTTGTTTTCTTTCCTGAGCTTTATCAAAAAAGTCGTTGAAAACGAGTCTTTGTAGATGTGGGTGAAGATGTGCTTCTGGTTCTTCCAGAGCAACAATCGGGATGAACCTTTCTTGTGATTGGGCCCGCCTAATCTGCTGTTTTTCTAGAAATAGGGCTAGCAGAGTTAGGTAGAGCACATTTTGAAGACCAAGGCTTGTTCTATCCAGTGTTCTATGCTTATCTCCCTCAGCAAACAATCTCAAGTCTTGCTCAAGAGCCTTTGCTGTAGTCGCATTCAAGCCTAACTGTGGGTCAATTGTGTAAATCTCCCCTACCATTTCTTTCAGCCTCTCCCGAATACTGTCTTGAAGACTGCTTAATGGATTTAATTCTAGAACATCATTACTAACTGCTCGGACTCTGTCAGCAAATGGCTGGAGTTGTTCGATTTCAAGGCCTGTCAATTCAACCAACTGCCTCAAGGGGGAACGTC